>DATGRY010000039.1:0-2208 GCA_035303165.1 Pseudogracilibacillus sp. | reverse complement strand
TATCCTCCGACAACGTTCGTTTTATCCGTAACGCCTTTACACGCTCTCGAACGATATTGGCAACACGAACAGCTGTCTTGCTATCTGCATTCGGCAGAATGATGACAAATTCCTCCCCACCGTATCGCGCAACTAAATACCCTAACTTTTCCATCGCATGATCGACTGTTTGGGCAATCGCTATTAAGCAGCGATCTCCTGCTTGGTGTCCGAACAAATCGTTAAACTGTTTAAAATAATCGATATCAAAAAAGATAAGGGAAATCGTTTCATTATTCTTCACCGTTTGTTCCCATTCTTCCGATAAACGTTGTTCAAATAAACGGCGGTTTGCAATTTTCGTCAGTTCATCTGTTAACGAAATTTGTTGTAAGTTTCGTTTGTTTTCAGAAATTGCTTCGGCCATCTCGTTAAATCCTGCCATCATTTTTTGTAGTTCTGTCGGACTGTCGTAGAAATCCGCCGCTTCCAACCGTGTTTTATAACTACCATCCCGCATCCGTTCTAAACCCCATAACAACAAATAAAACGGACGTAAAATCCGTCTTGATACAGGGATGACTAAAACTAACGCGACGACGATAATCGCACACGTAATACCGAGCATCATTTTTACCATTTGATAGTGCGGTGCTAACACTTCACGTTTATCAATTTCATTGATTAAAATGTATTTTCCACCGACAATCGACGTAAATGCCCGTAATATTTCCTCGTTGTTTTCGTTCGTATATTCATACAATCCAGTTTTTTCACTCGTTATTTGATTCAGTTCTTCTTCCGAGAGATTCTCGCTTATAATTGCTGAGCCATTTTCTTTCGTTACGCGCGAAACAACCACTCCGTTCGAATTAATTAACGTCGTACTACCGCTATCGTATTGGAGTGCTTTTCGTAATAAATCGTTCACTTTCGTTAAATAAACTGCGCTAAAAACGACACCATTAAAAATGTTATCCTCATTTTTAACCGGTGAAGAAAAAATGAGGACACGCTCTTGGCCTAATGAAGGTGCTCGATAATCTGACACCGCTTCCTTTCCGCGTTCTGCCTCAGCAAAATATGATCTTTCAGCCAAATGTATTTTCTTATCTTTCAAAATAACGTCCGGATGAGCCGTGTCAATGTTCACGTACCCATCCTTATCGATGAAAACGATCGAATTTATTTGCGAATAAAAGTCATGGTAATATTGAAAACGAGTTGCCATAATATCGATATCCGCTGCTTTTGTCACGGAAAAACTCGTAAGTAGACGAACTTCTTCACGTCGTTCACGTATCCAATTGTCAACGATTAATCGTTGATTTGACAAACTGTACGTTAATTCTTCTTCCGCTTTGTTTATACGGTTATTTTTATCGACGATCACATACGTGATGAGGTATAACAAACTCGTTAACGTAACGAATACGACAATCCAAAAAAAGAACCGACTGAAAATACTATGTAACTTCAAATATCGATGTATAGAATGTATCATGATGTGCCCTTTCTTAAAGCTTGTCGTTTTTCTAAATGATGTTTTTTTAGAGATTACTTCAAGCAAAACTGCAATGAACACTAATTTCCTTGGAGAAATATGTTATACGAAAACTTTTTCATACGATAATAGCACGTAATTAGTTCATTTGGCGTGGGCGTCATTTCATCTGCTTCATCACATTTCATCGATCGTGCCACGACATTCGATTAGTAGCAACGGAAAGCTCCGTCAGTCACTTTGTAACGTCCCATCAGCCGCGATGTCAAACTTCGTCGGTTACTTCGCGGTGCTTCATCAGTGCCCTACGACATTCCGTTAACTTCGATTAAAAATCCATCGGTCACTTCGCGACATCCTATCACCAGCGATGTCAAACTCCGCCGGTCGCATTACGACACTTCATCAGTGCCCCGTGACCCGCACTATGACATTTAATTAGCCTTTCCAGACATCCTATGCCGACCTATGGCGTTCTATCGACACGATTCATGGCACTCTAACGACCGTTTCATGGCATTCTACTAGTCGTTTGGCGATATTCCATTCGTTGCTTCAGAACAATCCATCCATCACCTTATGGCTTTCTTTCAGCTACCCGGCGATATTTCTTCAGTCACGATACGACAATACTTCTTATTTTACCGTACAAGAAACAACTTTCATACGAAGAACACTTGGCGCACCTTTCACTGTTGCAACGAAACTCTTTTATACGTTGACGA
>DATGRY010000038.1:0-6156 GCA_035303165.1 Pseudogracilibacillus sp. | reverse complement strand
AAAAAACGAACAGAAAATTAAAACTTCCCGTCCCGTTAAATACGAACGTTAATTGGTTATCGTAAACAAAACGCCAATGCAAAAAATGACGACGATCCCACCGTGGAGAACCGCACGTTTTCTTTCCTTTCTTATCATATCTACGACGAATAAAACCGTAAAATAGAACGCCGGTACGATAAAAACGAACGGAAAAAACGTTTCAACGAATAGACTAATGATGCCAAACAATAAAATAAAAATGAGTGTCACCTTTTGAACGATCATCCAAATCTTCTCTGTCCGAAAACTATCCTCCAAATCGACCATTCCTCTCCTGGCAGGTAACGTAAAAATCGATTACAATCATTATTTCATTTATAAGTTTCCCATATGTACTCCCCACATGTCCGTAGAAAACTTAATCACTCTCACCGCACGATTAAAGCCACGACATTTACATAACTTGCCAACCTTTAGAACCACGCAACGACATCTTAATGTAAAACAGCAAACTTTCTTAACGATCATCACGTATTTTTGTAGTTGAACTAAACATAAACAGCTGATACATTCACTAGGGATGAATTTCTCCGGCTTACGTAAAGGTAATGCGCACAATCTTAACGTGAGGACCACTTTGCGGTAACGTTACAGTTTTATCTTTAACGCAAGCCTTAACTTGCGTCAAAGCTTCAACAAACTCTTTTACGCGGTAATTTTTAGCGTGAAACTTTTACAGCATCTTTTAACGTGAAAAACTTTCGCGTTAAACGTACGATTACTTCCTTAACATAAGATCGTCTTGCGTTACAGTTATAGAATGACTCTTAACGTAAGAACTTGCCTACGTTAAAACTGCCGCATCACCCCTTAACGCGAAATCACCTAGCGTTAAGCTCCATCCCCGAACTTTAACGCAAACACCCCTCTCAAAAACAACCTCTTCCCCGAACAAAATACTGATCGCAAACGGAACGACGCACCAAAAAACACCGACAACACCACTTCCATATGTTATAGTAATGATGAAAAACGAACAACAAAAAGCGGGGATTTACGTGGACAAAGTAATGAAAGCAATATACGAAACGATGATGATTGCACTCGTCATCTTAACAATTATGACATTATGGATGGAAAGCGCATACAACTCAGCGATCAACTGGATCGTCTGGTTTATTTTCTTTTGCGACTTTTTCATCCGCCTTGTCATCTCAAAAAACAAATGGCAATTTATTAAAACGAACCCATTTCTCATCATCGCCATCATCCCGCTCGATCAATTTTTCCAAATGGCACGCATCGTCCGCCTCCTATACTTTTATCGCATTAAAACGATCGCAAAATATTACATTACACCGTACGTCCGGCGCTTAACGAGCCAGTCCATTATCTTTTTCACAGGACTATTCCTCTTATTGTTATCATTAAAAGCGACCATCGTATGGAACTTAGAAAAGGCCGTAAGTACTTACCCCGAAGCACTCTCCGTCGTCTTCGGCCACCTATTCTTTTTCGGACACCGCATTTTTATGATCGAACAACCATTCTCGATCACCCTACTTACGATCGTCTCCATTTTCGGCGTCGTCCTCCAAGGCCTCGCCCTTCAGTGGGCATTCGGACGCGCCGAACGCATTTATACGACGATACGCAACCGACAGAACCGCGCCAGTTAATTTTTTAAATAACTGACGCACACCGAAAGAGATAACAGCACTGCTTCCATGGAGCAGAACGGCAGAGCCCATAGTGGCTCTATACCCACGTACCCAAAACCGCCGCCTGAAAGTAGACCTCCCCACACGTAGCAACTACTTTGCAAACTAAAAAGGCTCCACTCTCATATACTATTAAACACCGCGGGCAACAGAACCACCGACTTCCCAAGCTAAAGGTAAGCCTCTCACCGATATACCGCGAGCAACCGATCTTATCCCTTACCAATTACTTCCTAAACGAGAAGTAGCTCCTCGCCGATACACCGAAAACCTCATCAACAAGCAACCGAGCCTCTCCTTACAACTACTCCCCAAACCGCTCACGATACCAAGCATGCGCCGCACGTACTTCATCACTCGCTAACTGATGACCATAATCCCCCCAAAACATCGTCACATCCGCGCCAGCACGAACGAACAATTCCTCCAAATCCCGCGACTCCTCCGGCGGACAGAGCGGGTCAAATTTTCCCGCCGCGATAAACACTTCTGTTTCCGCTAAATTCGGCAACTCCACCCCGCGTCTAGGCACCATCGGATGGTGTAATATCGCACCTTTCAACACTTTCTCATAATGAAACAACAAATTCGCCGCAATATTCGCCCCATTCGAATACCCAATCGCAACAACATTGTCGCGGTCGAAATGATATTTCACCGCCGCATCGTCTAAAAACTGTTTCAACTCCTCCGTCCGCATCTGTAAATCTTCTTCATCAAAAACACCTTCCGCAAGCCGTTTAAAGAAGCGCGGCATCCCGTTTTCCAACACGTTCCCACGAACACTTAACACCCCTGCATTCGAATCAATCATTTCCGCAAGTGGTAACAAGTCCTGCTCCGTCCCACCCGTTCCATGCAACAACAAAAACGTCGGCTTTTCCGTACCCTTTCCCGCTTCATAAATATGTTTCAATTTACCCTCTCCTATCGATACGCCCACCCCGTACAACGGAACGAACATATTTACTTTCAAATAGTCGTAAAATCAAATGTACGAATGATTAAACATCTTCACCAATTACGAATCCCTCGCAATCCGAGCACTGTTGCATAAGAACCTGCATTCTCTTGCGGATGGGCGTCTATTGCCGTTATATGATGTATTTCATTCGTTTGCAGCTTCAAACCCTCCTTTTTAAAATTGTATCATTACCCCGGAACTCATCATATATGCATTAAAAACATCGTACATATTTGGACAAAACCGAAAGTACCATTAATCGAATATGAACATCGTGCCGCTACGTGTGCACTCTACATTTTGTCGTCCATCATACTCCTTATGCTCTTATCATATATACATAATATCTCGAATTCAATGTATTTGTTTATTCAGGATACATATTCCAATAAAAAGTCTATAAAAAATGCCAACCAGCTTTCGATTGGCTAAACTCATCATTTAGAGAGAGAACATCGATCATTGTTTCTCCCATATTTTCCAATTACTCATTCACGTCGTATCATTCACTTATTGAAAACTATGAATGATTAGTTCTATACATCGATAAAAAACAATACATCTATCTATGAATTACAAATCAACTCGTCTTCCGAAAGTTTCCTTTTTCGTTTTCTTTTTAGAGGTGAGCACTTCGTTCTTCATTCGATCCGCATCCGAATTTACCCCTTTTTCCCTCTTTGTTGCAGTGGGATGCGCCTCTTTTTGAACGACTTTATCCATATCGGAATGCTTCTCTTTTTGCACGATTTTATCGGCCGCATGTACGTCTCCTCGTTCTCCAACCGTACTTTCCTTCTCCATATCTACGACGCGTCCCCAATTCACATCTACATCATGTGTCCTCGTAACGACTTGCCCGCCAACTTTCTCCACTTCCTGCTCTGCTTCTTTCCGCCTGCAATTTTCCAACTCTTTTTCAGCAAGCTCTTCTCGCGAATAAACGATAAACGGCGCCGCTTCTTCCAAAACGTGCGCACGAATCCCGGTTCGGTCTACTAAATCATCAAACGAACGAAACGGTCCATCTTCCCGATTATTCATAATACCGCGCGCCATAATGCCATTCAACCCTGGCAGACGAGCAAGTTCCTCGACCGACGCCTCATTGATATGAACGAACGTAACACCCGACTCCCTCTTACGCCGCTCTTCTCTCGCTATATAGAGCGTTCGCTCCAATTGCCGCTTTCTTGCATCCTCACTCGCTATCACTTCCGGCGCCCTTTCCTGCAATGTCCTTTGCGCTTTTTCCTCCCGTCGCTTTCGTTCCTTTTTTGCCAGACGTTCCCGCTCCTTAGGCTCCATCGTTTCGTATAAAAACTTCACATAATCCGCCCGCACACGACGCAGATTACCGATCGCATTCAACCAAACGAAACCACTAGCCATAACGAAAAACAAAACGGGATCCTCCGCATAATTTTTTACATACATATACCCGAAACTAACTGAAACGAGACTGAAATGAAGGAGACTGAGGAAAAGCCACGAGCGATTCTTCATTTGCAAGCCGACATACAAAAATGCAAGGAATGACGAAAAAGGAGTACATACAAATGGAACCCAATAATACGACTGCTTCCACTCCCACTTTAAGCCGAGCGGCGTATAAGGACGAAACATCCGACTACTCCCCTTTTCGCTCCAGTTTTTGTTGCAACTGTTTTCGTTGCGTCAGTTTTTGCCTCGCTCGAAGATACTCCTCCGTATATTCCGAATGAATCGACCGCGCTCCTAGCAACTTCTCTAACACTTCGACATAATCTAAACAGCGCTCATCATCCATTCCGATCGTTTTTGCATAAAATTTCCCATCATCCCCAAGGACGATTTCAACTCTCTTTGTCATGTATATTACTCCTCTACGATAAACGTTAACGCAATTTTTTTGTCACGACGCTGTTCCGTCTCAAGCACTAACCCCTCTTCTTGCGCTCGATTTATTAACATCTCATATGTCACTTGTCGGACGAGGTCTAAATATTCCGTAATGAGCGACTGAACGAACTGTTCCGCATCGACGACATCGACTTGCTGTTCAAAAAAAGCACGAAACGGTTCAGATTCCTCTTTATAGAACGTCATCTTAATATCACCGACGACCGCAACTACATGAAACTCGTCTGCCTCAGTAACTGTTGCCCCATAATGAGTTAACGCTTTTTGTAACAAGTTATGATCGTTCATTTCCGTCTCTATTTTATAATACCGCTTTCCTTTTTCTAAATAACCTTTCTCCAATGCAAATAATTCATCTTCCCGCATATCTTCTAACGTCGTATCCTCTGCCCCTTTAAAACGTTGGATTTTCTCCGACTCTAATTCAATAAATAAACTCAAAACGTAATACCTCCCTGAGCGACAGATCGTCGCAAAAAAATTCAATAAAACTTACACGTCCAACAATTACCTAAAATAAAATATATACTTTACACATTACCATATTTTACTGTTCGTTTACACTGAAGTAAGGAAACTAAAGCGAAATAGCTATTTTCCTTAAAATAAGTATGATACAACTTGCAAATATAGTTTACAATATATAGGCGTTTTACCCCTTTATGTTTATACATGATTTTATTGACATTGACTTCGTATATTTTTACATATATAATCAACTCACATTTCAACAGTAAACTGTTATAAAGTTAAGGGGGATGCAAAATGAAGTGGAAAACATCAGAAACAATTCCCGGTGCTCACGGACGAGCATTCGAAGTAAAAAAAGGACAGGAGGTAAAAATAACGGATCTTGAGGGGGAGCAAGTAATCGATTTTGCAGCGTTTATCGCTCCAGATTATAACGAATATTTTTCGGTTACGCATACGCGCTTTCATTTAAAACGGCTATATTTACGCGAAGGCGATATATTCTTAACGAACTTTCAAAATGAAATTGCAGAACTCATAGAGGATACTGTCGGTATCCATAATATGACTGCACCATCATGCGATCCCATCTTTTATAAAAACTTAGGTGGAGATCCGAATCACCGGAATTGTCACCAAAACTTTACCGATGCCTTTGCGGAATACGGTATTGAGGAGTGGCGCATACCAGATCCGTTAAACTTCTTCCAAGATACACCGAATTTATTTCATGAATCGCCGGAAGATAATCGAGAAATTTCTTTAGGACGTGTTGCCTCAAAACGTGGTGACTACGTACGATTACGCTTTTTAGCTGATGCAGTCTTTGCCGTTTCAGCTTGTCCATTTACGATGTTTGGCTTTAACGGCGGTAAGTCTACGTCCATTGAAGTAAAAATTTCTAACTAATCGTACTTCGACTTGTATATCATTCAAAAGTGAATTTTTATACAAATTATGTAATCGTTTACACTTTATAACTGTCGGTAAACTTTTATGTAAGCCTGTTCATAAAAAAGCGTCATGAATTACGATCATTTTTCGAATGATAAAATGATGGTTATTTTTGTAATATTCCGAATAATTTGTAAATTATCCCAAAAATATCTTTCTTTA
>DATGRY010000037.1:0-5112 GCA_035303165.1 Pseudogracilibacillus sp. | reverse complement strand
TTTCAATAAAATCGTAAGAATTTTTTCGTAATGCAATACTTACATTTTTAAAATTATCTTTAGTCATGTTTAAACCTCCAGATAAAAAATATTGCTACAATAAATTAACAAGTACGTAGTATAGTGGATTCTATCATAAGAAATATTTTTGTTAAAACCATAGACCACCCACCATGGCGGTCAACCCCAAGCGCTCCCATCGAGCGCTTATTTTTATGCATAAAAATAAGACCGCACGAGGCGGTCTATTTTACGTCTACCCAGACGTTATTATTTTTGCCACAATCTTGCCACAGATTAATGCATTTTAAAGCGTTTTAATGCAAAAAACAAAAAAGAGATTATGCTTACAAACGTTGATACATCAACGATTAACAGTTGTTAAAAACATGTTAAAGGTAAGCATAATCTTACAGGGGGAATACGAGAAAGTCTTACACTACATATTATACCCATTATTTCGTTTTTAAAACAAAGAATTTGCTTATTTTGTACTTTTTCTGCGAAAAAAAGTGTGAAATATTTATTTCTTCGTTAACAGCGTATGCATATGGCTTTTATACGCTTCTACACCAGGTTGGTCGAAGGGGTTGACATCGAGTAAATAACTACTAATTGCACATGCAATTTCAAAAAAGTATACTAAATAACCGAACGTAAACGGATCGATTTTCGGAATTTCTATGACAAAGCTCGGTACATTTCCGTCCGTATGGGCGTGTAAAGCGGCGAAAAACGCTTGTTCATTCATGTCATGAAGTGACTTGTTTGCTAAATAGTTCAATTGATCTAAATCGTCTTTACAATGTGGAATATGTATTTGGTGTCTCGGCTCATGGACGTGTAGTACTGTCTGAAAAAGTTGTTTTTTACCGTCTTGAATGTATTGACCGATCGAATGCAAGTCGGTAGAAAACGTACTTCGCGCTGGAAAAATTCCTTTTCCATCTTTGCCTTCACTTTCACCAAACAGTTGTTTCCACCATTCTTGAAAATAATGAAACTGTGGATCATAACTGACGAGTAGTTCGACATGTTTCTGTTGCTCATACATGAGATGGCGGTATGCTGCATATTGCTGCGCTGGGTTATTATTTAGATCCTCCATCTTTAATTCCGTCATCGCTACTTGTGCTCCGTGCATCATCTCTTCGATCGAAATATTACTAACAGCAATCGGGAGTAATCCGACGGATGTTAATACAGAATAACGCCCACCGATATCATCAGGTACGGTTAGCGTTTCGTAGCCCTTTTCAGAGGCGATGTCGCGGAGTGGTCCTTTGTGAGCATCGGTCGTTACAATTATTCGCTTTTTTACTTCTTTTGTACTATACCGTTCATACATATATTGTTCAAAAATGCGAAAGGTAACGGCAGTTTCAAGCGTTGAGCCACTTTTTGATATGACGTTAATCGTTACATCGTAATGATCTAATAGCTCCATTAAATCGTGTACGTACGTTGAACTAAAATTGTGACCGGCAAATAGCACTTTCGGTGTTTTACGTTCGTTTTTATGTAATTCACGGTAAAACGTATGCGATAAAAGTTCGATTGCTGCTCGTGCTCCTAAATAAGAACCACCTACACCGATGACGAGCAATATTTCACTCGTCTGCTGGATATGTTTCGCAAGTTCTTTTACTTTATTAAATTCATTGCGATCATAGCTTTCGGGAAGTTGAACCCATCCTAAAAATTCGTTACCTTTTCCCGTTCGTTCATAAAGCTTACGATGGGCACCGTATACTTTTTCCCTTAGTTTTTCATCTATCTTTATACGATCGAGCTGTTTTGCATATGTATCATTTAATTTTATGTATCCCATTTGACCTAACACCTCAACATTCAAAAATAGCCTTTTACCTTATACGGCAAAAGGCTATTATGAAACAAGTTATGCATAAATTGTTTTCTTTACATCATCGTAAACGTACTTCCAAAACGATTCGTTGCTTCGGAACGTAGAACCGATTTCACCGATGTATGATTGGAAAGCCTCATCGTATTGCGGATCACTTTTTGCCGGTAAGTCTTGTTTTAACGTATCGACGAACGCTTTAATTTCTGGAGCCCAAGGACCCCATTTCGCTACTTCATTGCCGTCTTTGTCGATAAAAATAAATATCGGAATAATTCGCTTTTCATTCGTTAAATATTGATCCATAACGTCTAAATTTTCATCACGATTTAAAAAGCGGTGAGGGATATTTGCTTCTTCGCAAATTTTAAGTAAGATCGGAATATCTAGCATACAATGACCACACCACGGCTCTGCTAACACAAGAACTCGAAGCTCTTTTTCATTCGTCAAGGTCGCCTTATCTTCTTCGGGGACGTTGAAGTTTTCATAAATGTGTGTAAATGCATCACGATGTTTGTCTAAGCCAGCCATATACTCGTCTTTCGATTTACCACGCTCGAACCACTCATTCAAACTCATTCGATACCCTCCTATTTATCATAGTACTACTTTCTTATTAGTTTACTTGATCTGGCAATGTTCGTAAAGGTTTTTACAATTCTTTCTATAAATAGGAACGACGAGGGTTTAGGAAAGGAGAATTGGAATCATAGGTTTTATTACACAATCGAGTTTCATTGAATAGTTCAAGAGAAAATGGAATGTGTAGTATAAGATACAATCACAATAAGTAAATCGTTAAAATGGTACAGGGCATCTATACATAATATGTATATCTAAAAGAACGACTAACGGAAATTGGTATGTTATGCGATTGAATTGCACGGACATTATGATAAGTCATTAATTATTTTGTCAATAATCTGTTCACCTTGTTCTTTCCAATAATTTTTGTGCCGTATATGTCCGTCTTTATCAATAGGTGTTTGAAACTGACTTAAGCCGACGACACTTAATAACGAATCTTCGTTCCAATCAAGTCCGACATTGACGACGTGTTTAATGACATAAGGGGTTCGGAATTCAATGTATGCATCACGTCGATCGAGCTCCCCTTCTAAAACGTGAAACGGAATACGCAAATAAATCGTTTCCCCGCCTTCTTTCCACAGCTTACTGTCAAATTTACCTCTGTCATATTCCCACGCACCACATAAGAAAAAGCCGTGCTTTTTAAAGTACGGTTCTAAATGTCCGAAAAAACCACGCTTTCCCTCAAGTGTAGTTTGTAATGCAATCAATGATATCACTTCCTTTGTCAAATTGAATGGTATTATTATGGACATTTTTTTCAAAAATATTCATTAGTTACGTGCAAACGGTTTAATTATCTAGATAGGTTCGTAACGTAGACGATATTGTTTACATGGCTATCTTAACTAGTTAGAGGGAATGGCTTTATTAAAGGGGAGGGTTCAAGTATTTAATTTATAATGTTTGTTTAAAATGCTTTTTCGCAAAAAGTGGGAATGGAATCTTTTAGATGAAGTGCGGAGAAAATTATTAAATGGTAAGGATAAACATTTTTAATGGGTAACATAAAGATCTAAAGGGGGCAGAGGAAAAGTAGTTGTATGATGTAAAAGGGAACGGTTTTTTTAGTTTTATGTTTCAAAAAAAAGGGGAACAGCGCATTCTTTTTTAGGGTGGTGGAAATAATTTTTCATGAACGGATGTACCGTATGAATCGGCCCGTCTATGAAAGTGGCACGTTCCCCTCGACAACAATTTTATGAAAACTGTTACGTATTTTCTCGTTGTAGTTGATCCTGTTTTACATCACGTTATTTTAAGTTTTCAATGGCGTATTGTGCTTCTTCTTCCGTGAACTGCTCGCCGTACTCCGAAATGAGTTGATCATAAATTGCGTTGTCTGACATATCCATCATCTCCGCATACGTTTCCGCTTTTTTGAGCGCATTTTCTTTCCAATCGACGTCTAAGTTGTCAATCGCATATTGTGCGGCATCTTCCGGAAAGTCTTCACCGTGTTCGGATGTTAGTTGATCGTATATCCCTTTTTTCGACATGTGCATCATATCTGCATATGTTTGTGCTTTGCTTAAAGCTGCTTCATACTCTCGCGGTACGTCATCACTTTCATCGGTTTCTTCTTCTTTTTCCGCTTCTTCATCGGCTTCAATTTCTTCTTTATCCGATTCATCCGTTTCTTCTACTTCTTCCTTAGCTACTTCTGTTTCATTTGGTGCTATTTCTTCCTCATCACCTCCGCCAAATACAGCAATCATGACGATAATAATCGCAATTACCCACACCCACCAACGTTTGTACAAAGGTTTCTTCTGTTTTTTCTTTTCTGTCATATGAATCCTCCTAAAAAAATTTTTGAAATTTGTTGTGACAACTCGCAAAATGACATGAAAACAGCGCAACAAAAGAGCCGATTAAGTGATCAAACCCCTTTATAGTTCATCCGAGTTGTATCGTATGAAGCTTCTTATTACTCATTGTTGTTTGCCGTTTGTTTCTTGAAATGCCAATGGTGAAAACTTCAACGTGATTTCTGTTTATAAAGATGATGTTTTCGGTAAAATATCGTATTCAAAATACGGATCAACTCATTATTTCTTATACATAAAAAGTGTAACAAATAAGGTGTGCATTTTTATGTAAAGCTAGTGGAGAAATTGGGAAAAATTTTTTTGTCTTAAATGGCTTTAAATCAATTAAAACGTAAGTTTTTATTAATAAATTTTTGACAATACGCATGCGAGGGTGGGGACAAGAATAAGAAGAGTAGCGATATACAACAGCTTTGTGAGAAACTGCGGTGGTGCTGCGCTCGCCGAGAACAGACGGATACTTTTTCCAAAACTGTATAGAATCCTCCATGGATTTGGAAACAAAATTACAATTTTTCTCGATCCCGTTTCGGATCCGCTGCGAAAATGAAACACAAAAGCGATTTTTCCCAAAACTGTTTCAGAACCGCTGAGAGTATGAAACACTAAAGCGATTTTTTCCAAAGCTGTTTCAGAACCGCCGAGGGCATGAAACACGAAAGCGATTTTTCCCAAAGCTGTTTCAAAACCGCCGAGAGTATGAAACACGAAAGCGACTTTTCCCAAAGCTGTTTCAAAACCGCCAAGTATATGAAACACGAAAGTGATTTTTCACAAAGCTGTTTCAGAACCGCCGAGAGTATGAAACACTAAAGCGATTTT
>DATGRY010000036.1:0-16058 GCA_035303165.1 Pseudogracilibacillus sp. | reverse complement strand
TTTTGAAACAGGAATGCAGTTTTTCCCGATCCTGTTGTGATCGAGCGCGGGGGTTGAAACAGGAACGCGATTTTCCACGATTCTGTTTCGATCGAGCGCGGATTTTGAAACAGGAATGCAGTTTTTACCGATTCTGTTGTGATCGAGCGCGGATTTTGAAACAGGAAAGCGTTTTTCCCGATCCTGTTGAGCATCGAACACCGAATTTGAAACACCGAAGCAGTTTTCGACAATACTGTAGAGCATCAACCACGAAATTTGAAACACTTGAGTAACTTGCGGCAATCCTGTAGAGGGTGCGGGAAACACTTTTAACGATTTTTGCAAAACTGTAGAAGATCCGCGCCAAAATAAGAAACATTAAAACGCTAATGGGCTAAAATGTAGAAAGTCAACCGCATAGCAAGAAACACTTTATGCAAATTCCCTGAACTTATAAAAATTAAAGGTAAAAAACACCGCATCCGCGGTGTTTTTTCAAATTGAAACTTTTCTTACTTCCTATAATACTATCTATTTGCAGACAGAACGAATTCGTGCATATTTTCACTACTCTACGATTTAATTTTTCGGACCTCCTGCAACGTACAACACTTGACCATTTACGAACGAAGAACATTCATCGGCAAAAAAGGCTGCCGTATGGGCAATATCTTCTGGCTTTCCAGTCCGCCCAACCGGAATCGTCTTCATTCCAGCGGCAATAAAATCCTCAAAGGACATCCCGATACGCTCCGCCGTCCCCCGTGTCATATCCGTTTCAATAAACCCGGGCGCAATTGCATTCGTCGTAATACCAAACGGGCCGAGCTCGATCGCAAGCGTCTTCGTAAACCCTTGAATACCAGCTTTTGCTGTCGCATAATTCGCTTGACCACGATTACCGAGCGCAGACGTCGATGAAATATTAATAATCCGACCGTACTTTTGCTCAACCATATATTGTTGCACCGCTTGTGTCGTAAAAAACGTTCCATTTAAGTGAACATCGAGAACTTGCTGCCATTCCGCAGCACTCATTTTAAATAACAAATTGTCCCGTAAAATACCTGCGTTGTTCACAAGTATATCGATGCGCCCGAACGTATCATGCACACTTTTTACCGCGCTTCGCACCGCTTCTTCATCCGATACATTCACTACTTCCGTATGGACGGATAAATTTTTATCCGCAAAATACGTTTTCACTTCAACGAGCGCCGCCTCATTTATATCAAAAACAGCAACGTCTGCCCCTTCTACTAAAAACCGCTCCACAATAGCGCGACCAATCCCTTGGCTCCCACCAGTTACGATCGCCACTCGATTCGTAAAACGTTTCGTCATCTTTTTCTACTCCCTTTAATGATAAGTTTTTTTCGACATTTAATTGTCATATCCTTGTTAAAACAGTGGTTCCTCTTCATTCGCAAGCGTTACAAAAAACGGATACACCGCGATAATAATAAAAACGGTCAACACTGCTAACACGAAAGCCGTAGCGAGGGACAGATCGAAAACTATATTAATGAAAAACGGTATCATCACGAATAAAACAGAAAAACTACTCCACTTCCTACTTTGCGCCGACACATATTGCTCTTTTCCACAATACGGACACGTCATCCGCCCACCGATCGCAAACGATGCGCGCCGTACCGTCTCGAACCACGTCCACCTTGTCGCGCATTTTTTACACGTAGGCACAACTACCACCTCTTTCATCTTTTTTCGACTATCGTTAAAACTGCCACGTAACCGGCGAACATAAAAGTGACTACAATGAATACTTCCGGCACGCCAAAACTACAGTGCAACCGCCATACGAAATAAACAAACGATCAATCACGATTCTGTAACGCTACTTAGGCGCCGAATGAAAGATAACGTATTCCAAATACCGCTCCTCTTGCAGAGCCTAGACATCCAGATAACTCTCACCGACTATAAGTAATTTTTCCGCAACGTCGCTGGATCAGACGGATGAATATACCCAACACCGATATCGTACACTGTCTTCGCACCAATTTGTCCCTCTTTATGTAAACGATACGCCGCACGCGCATACGCAACGAGCACGCTTGAAGTAAACTCTGGATTACTATCTAGTTTTAAACTAAATTCGACGATTTGGTTCGTGCCCTCGCCAGTCTTTCCACTATGAATGACAAACCCACCGTGTGGCATCGCCGCATGATCACGCGCTAGCTCTTCTTCTGTAATAAAATGCACGGTCGTTTCGTACTCATCGAAATAGTTCGGCATCGTCTTAATCGCCTGCTCCACTTCTTCTGCATCTGCCCCGTCCTCTAAGACGACGTAACATTCCCGCGTATGTTTCTCACTCGTCGAAAGGTCGGGATTTTCTCCACGACGTACACGATCCATCGCCGATTCTGACGGAAGCGTATATTGTACGCCATTTTTCACCCCGTCCACACGACGCACCGCATCCGAATGCCCTTGACTTAACCCTTTCCCCCAAAACGTATACGTGCTCCCATCGACTAATACCGCCTCTTGCATGACACGGTTCATGGAAAATAAGCCTGGATCCCATCCGACAGAAATGACGCTCGTCTTCCCATTCTCGCGCGCAACTCCATCGACTTTCTCATAAAACTCCGGAATTTTCGCATGCGTATCGTAACTATCGACCGTGTTGAACATTTTCGCAAACTGCGGCACTTGTTCCGGCAAGTCCGTCGCCGAACCACCGCACATAATCATTACATCAATTTTATCTTGATACTTTTCCGCTTCATCTATATGTAAAGAAAGCACATCGTCACCAATCGTATCTACTTTCCCACGACGGGAAAAAACGGCGACGAGCTCCATATCCGGCTGTTGATAAATCGCCGACTCCGCTCCTCGACCTAAATTCCCATAGCCAACAATTCCTACACGAATTTTTTCCGACATCTTATCCCACCTACGCTGTTGTTTGTTTTTCTTTTATACTATCCCTTTTCATATGAAAGTGCAATGAAAGAAAATGTAAGCGGTCATCCACGAAAGCGCCCTCGCACCTTTATAAAAACTGCAACATCATCCACCACTGAATACTCATGCACTCTCGCACGATCACTTCTCTTATAAAACTGTTACGTCGCCTACGCTACGCACTCTTACACGATTGCACGAGCGCCCCCTTATAAAACCGTCACGCCTCCTACGCTACGTACACTTACACGATTGCACAAGCGTCTTTCTTTATAAAACTGCAACTTGCTCCCACATTAACGATAAATCCGTTAAACCCCGCCTATCCACAACAATGACCCTTTTCGTACTAGCTCATTCCATGTCGTACTCTCTCCGTCAAATGCCACCCATCTTCTACAACGACAGCCCTCTAAAAAAACGTTGATCGGATCAGACAGAAATGCAACGATTCCGATGCAAATCGTATAGATTCATAAAAATTCATTGCGAGGAAAAACTATCCGAAAGGAGGCATAACCGATGATAGAACCGTATTGTTGTCCAAACTGCAAAACGAACCGCACACGTTTTAACATTATTGAACAAGAAGCAATGATGGTGAAACTTGATCCCCACACAGGTGAGATGATCAAACAGTATACATTAGCGGATAAAGACCCTTTTCACCTCCCTTACAACGGTCCAGAACGAAACATCCAATGTGCAGCGTGCGGCTTAATTGAAGCTGAGGAGACATTTATCAAATTTGCAGCATACAAACAAAAATGAACGGAATCATCAATTGTTTTCGCAACGGACCCTATTTTTTGTTACACTAGTAGTAAGTTTAAGGAGAAAGGAAGGATTGTATGCGTTTAAAAGGGAAGAAAGTAATTGCGCTCGTTGATCACGAATTTGAAGATCTCGAACATTGGTATCCTGTCTATCGTCTCCGTGAAGAAGGTGCACAAGTCGATTTAGTTGGACCCGAAACGGGAATCACATACAAAGGAAAATACGGCGTACCCGCAACAACGGATTACGCTTTCGCAGACGTAAACGCGCAAGATTACGACGCAGTTGTCGTTCCTGGAGGATGGGCTCCAGACACGCTTAGACGTTACCCGGAAGTTTTACAAATTATTCGCGAAATGGATGAAGCGAAGAAGCCGATCGGACAAATTTGTCACGCCGGTTGGGTACTTATTTCCGCTGATGTACTGCGCGGGAAAAAGGTGACGAGCACACCTGGCATTAAAGACGACATGACAAATGCTGGCGCGACATGGGTCGATGAGTCTGTCGTTGTCGACGGACATATTATATCGAGCCGCAGACCACCAGATCTACCGGATTATATGCGCGCATTTATCGACGTCTTAGCGAAATAAACGAATGAAGGCGAGCCGAAGTAACGGCTCGCCTTTTCTATCACTAAGTTGCAGCCGGGCGAAGTCGTTGGATGCAAGGGGAAGAAATATTTAATTAACAAACTTTACGAGCATTTGCCGAACGAACGGATTGTGTGCATACGAACATTTCATGCAAAACGACATTCTTTACAGGAAAGGAAAAATGCACAGCTACGGAGTTTTGATTTCATACCGGTTGCTGTGCATTATGTCGTTTCTATTCAGTTTTACCAACGGATCGTCCCCATACTAAACATACTTCGCTGTTTATGGAAGAAATATAGACAGAGGAAAAACCAAGTTAGCGAAACGAAAATCGCTCCGATGACATCCGTTACGTGATGCGCATCTAACACAACGCGGCTTAATGCAATGAAGCCGAGCAGTAGAATACATAATGCACTAATTATGATTTTACTAGCATTTCGTCGTAAGTAGACGATCGTTAAAAAGATCAGAAATAAACACAAAATTGTCGCACGCATCGTATGGCCGCTTGGGTAACTGTATGATTGTAATTGTAGTTCCATATTGAACACTTCGATATAGCTTACTTCATCACCTGGACGATCGCGACGGATTAACATCTTTAATACTAAATTTAAGACAACTCCGCCAACCGATAGGACGAAAAAGAGAAAGAAGTTTGTCCAACTACGACGAATTAACAAAATAAGTCCAATGAGGACGGTGACAATCAAAATAAGCTCACTTGAACCGAGCATCGACATTATATTCATAAGTGCAAGAAAACGTGACGATGTCATGTCATCTGCCCAATACGCGACTGTTTCATCTAATAAAAACCCTTGTGTACCAGATGTATATAGCGTAACGATGATAAATAAAAGAAAAAAGATTACTGACGTTACGAGGTAAGACTTTCTCCGCAAACTATTTCACCACACTTTCCACATCTTCCTATTGTTTGTCGTTCTTTTCTTACTTATTTTACAAGATTCACTACCGTTTCACAATCCCTTTTCGATAAACGTAATGTAATTGCAATCATTTATATACCGTCACTCGCATTGCATGAACGCGACTTAAACATTTTGTACATTATTCATTACTGAGTGATACATGAACGACTCATAAAAAGTAGACTGTCCAATTGATAGGAATACACATTTCATGCTGGAGTGACGACGACTATCGTCGTTCTGTTAGATTTTTCGTTTAAATTGTCGTAACTACATGATAGCTAACTTCCATATTCCATAAGCGCGTTTTAAGCGAGCGACTTTTTGTAGTAATAATTTTTTACGTGTAGCTTCTAAGCGAATAAGCACGTGCAGACAATCCGTAATGAATGCACTATCGATGTAGTGTTGCCGTGCACTTTCATCCATTCCATAAAAATGTTTAATTTGTACGTGTTGCTTAAACCATTTGAAACACAACTCATTCACCTAGCACGAGCGATATATATCACTTTTTCATCAGCGGATAAATTGAATCGATTCGTAATCCGTTCCTTTTGTATCATCGACTTCCACGAGGCAAAAGACGTTCTTCACCTGATTCTGAAGCGTGCCTATGTAAATCATTTCATCTTACATAACAATGCATTCAAACGAGTGACTCACGCGTGTAACAGCATTTTCTATACGCTCTGCCGAATATGGACTGGTTAAGTGCCGAGTGACTCACGCGTGTAACAGCATTTTGCTTCCGTCGTAACACAAAGAAATACCCGTCATCTTTTATCCGGTCAAATCGTTCGTAATCCACATAGCCACGGTCAAATACGTTACATATCTCCGTTAAGAGCCTTGCCGGTAAATAGGTTTCTGTCATTACCTATTTTGGATACATAGTCTTATTGTAAAACTTCTACCTGTTTAGAAAACTTTTTCGTATGTCTAAGAGATGTCCATGAACGAAACAATACTTTTCTATCTATTTGCACCTTAAAAATAGAGGTAGACAGGAAACTACCAACTACCTACTAATTCGTGATAACGGATATTTTTGATACGGATACTCTTCAAGTCGTTCTCTTTCTGTCATCGTTCATGTCACATTTGTGAAGCTATTTAAGACAAAAAAACTTGCCACCTCCTTTCATTTCGGCTAAAAATTAGGTTATCCCCCTAAAACTCCGAAAAAGGATGTGACAAGTTCTGTCCTTACTTTTTATCTTATTCATTCTTTTTCTTTCATGCCATGAATAAAATTAGTTTGTCTTATCATGTTTCACCTAACCGTGACATACCGTCTGCCATAAAGACATTTGGCGATGTACTTCCTAAGGTTAAGGAACTCCTAGAAGAGCTAACTTTTGCTATTCATAAGGACTTAACTTACATTTTAGTTCAACACTATGTCACTCAACGTATCATTGACTTTGATATGTTTACAATAATTAATATTATGAATGATACTCCTACATCAAAAGAATATAGTCCACTATTACAAATAGTGGTAAATCTCTATCGTAGACTCGAAAGCAACTACAGAGCGACAACTACCTTTAGATTCTAAACGGAATCTGTTTTCTATATGAACTTTCAAGTAGCGCATTCCCTTTTCTAACGACCACATGCATCATTTCGAAGTTACATTCTTGCTCTCTTTCCTGAACGTAAGAAATAACCTCACATGCAAGATGAAGTAAAGCTAATCAAATATCTCAAAAATGCGTAGCTAAAAAACCAATACTTATAACTTAACTAAATGAAAAACTAAGTTATGGTTCAATTGAAATCATAAGGTCATCGATATTCGGTACTTCTTCAATTAATCCATATTCTTTTAGCCAATTTGCTGTTGCCTCCCATGATTCCTTTTCTTGTGTAGCAAAACCTGCTTCAGATTCCATTTTCGGGAGTAAAATATTCATACTTTCCGTTTCGACTTCTTTATCTAGAGGGAAATTGGCTTCATCTTGGTTGCTTAATAAAATATCTAAAGCTTCTTCTGGATTATCTACCATATCGTCATATCCTTTACGAGCAGCCCGCCAAAAGGCTTCGATTGTTTCTTGATTATTTTCCCACGTTTCGTCACTCGTCACCGCAACAACTTCATAGTAGCTAGGTACTCCGTAATCTACTGGGTTAATATAATCGACCTCGTGTCCTTGACTACGCAATAAAGGCACTTCATGGTTGACGAACATTCCACTAACGGCGTCAACTTGTTCAGAGATTAAAGAAGAACCTAATTCGAATTCAACGTTAATCATTTCAAGATCATCATAGTTCCCACCATCATGTTCAACGATCGTTTTGACTAACGCTTCATTAATTGGAATACCAGGGTAACCAACTTTTTTATCGACTAATTCTTTTGGTGAATGAATTGGATTATCTTCTCGATATACGACGTGGTTTAATGGTTCACGAACGACTGCTGCCACAGCTTTAATTGGAATATCTTCATTCGCCTTCGCCATAATAACATCTGGCTGATAATATAGGCCTAGCGTTACTTTTCCAGAAGCAGCCAAGGTTAACGGATCTGTCGGATTCGCTGGGAATTGAAACTCAACATCAATATTTTCTTCCTCAAAATATCCTTTTTCCTGGGCTACGTATAAATAGCTATGTACAGCATTTGGATACCAATCTAACATAATCGAGACGGTTTCTTTTTCATCATTCGTTGTTGACTCACTAGCATCCTTGCTTTCTGTTTCGTCTTCATTGCAAGCAACGAGCATCAATATTGTCATTAACATAAGAGAAAATAGCATTATTTTACTTCTCATCATAAGCTCTCCATTTCATAAAAAGTTTTTCTAAAAAAACGACAATAGCAAATAATAGAATACCTATTAATGATAAGATGACAATCGGAGCAAATACACCGGCTCCATCAAATTGAGTCATCATTCGACGGCTAAAATAACCTAACCCTGCTTGAGCTCCTAGCCATTCACCAATAGCAGCTCCAATCACACTCATCGGTACGGCAACTTTCATACCTGAGAAAAATGAAGGTAAAGCAGAAGGTACTTCAAGTTTAAAAAAGATTTGTCTTTTATTAGCTCCCATCGATTGTAATAATTCTTTTAATTGATAATTCGTAGAACGAAAGCCATCGAAAGTGCTGACTGTAATCGGGAAAAAAGTAATAATAATGGTGACGACTACTTTACTCCAAATTGAATAGCCAAACCATAAAACGAAAATTGGAGCAAGTGCAATAATTGGAATCGTCTGAGACGTTATTAAAATTGGATAGAACATTTTTTCTAAACTTTTAAATAGATTCATACTAATTGCTAAACTAATACCTAATACGATTGAAATAGATAGTCCGATAGCAACGACACTTAATGTAATAGGCAGGTGATGTAACAATAATGCTTCTTTCAGTTCCCACAAAGTCCATACAATATCTGTAGGTGTAGGTAAGATGAAACTTTTATCCACCATTCGTGCACCGATTTCCCAAATCGTTAGCAATATGAATATAAATATGAATGAACTGATAGAATTTCGCATCATGACATCCTCGTTCTGAACTGTTCGATTAGTTGGTTTTTTAATAATATAACTTCTCTTTTATCTAAATCATTCCTAGTGCGTGGTCTATTTAATGGAACTTCAATCGATCGTAACGAAGTGATCGGGGTTTCTTTTACGATATAGATTCGATCTGATAAAAACAACGCTTCGGATATATCGTGTGTAATGAATAAGATGGTCGACTGTTGTTTTTCCCATTGTTCTAATAACCATTCCTGCATATGCATCTTTGTCATTGCATCTAGGGCGGAAAATGGCTCATCGAGTAAAAGAATATCAGATCCAGATAAAGTTGCCCGCAAAAATGAAACCCGCTGTTTCATACCGCCAGATAATTCGTGGGGGTATTTGTCTTCGTATCCTTCTAGTCCAAACTCTTTTAGGAGGGTCTGCACTTGTTTATCGTCACGTTTCCTTTTAATTTCATGAACGAGTTGAGCATTTTGTCTAATAGTTCTCCAAGGCATGAGCAAATCTTGTTGTGGCATATAGCCGACTTTTCCAAGTCGAGATTGTTCCATACGTCCATTTAAGTAAATATCGCCCTCATTAGGTTGTTCAAGGCCGACGATTAATCGGAAAATGGTGGACTTTCCTGAACCGCTAGCTCCAACGATGCTGACGAACTCTCCTTTTGGAATTGAAAAAGTCAGTTTATTTAAAATAGGTCTTGCATCGTGTCCTCGTCCATATTGAAAAGATACTTCGTCAAATTTAAGTGCAGTTTTATTTTCTTGAGACATATATTTACTCCTTACATGAAGGCGGAGATGTATTAAAGTCATCTCCGCATCAATCGTTTATCAATTAAACGTTCGCTAATTTGGATACTGGCCACATCGAAATATTTTCTGCCATATCCCAAAACATATACTCAAAGTAGCTCGTTTTAATAAATATGTCTTCTAACTTTTCTAATTCATGTTCAGGCTTATCTTTAGCAATTTCATTGATTAAATGGATACAATCGTCAGCAATTTTCGTAAAGCCTTCTGATGAGTACATTTTTACCCAGTTGCCATACAATTCATGATCTAATGCACCTGGCCACTTAGCTAATTCCTTTCCGATCCAGTTGTAACTCCAAGCACACGCAAGGACTGCTGCGACTGCGTTTTCAACTCCACCGAGTTGTGCTTGGCTAATCATATAACTTGTATAAGCTGTCATCGTTGATGAAGGTTTCGTTGCTTCTAATGCTTCATTAGAAATACCAAATTTTTCAGCATATTCACGGTGTAAATCCATTTCAAAATTCATTGTACCGTGTAGCAAATTTGCAAAGATTGTCATAGTTTTTAAATCGTTTGCTTTCGTAGCGCCTATAGCAAAAACACGTGAATACTCGATTAAATAAACATAGTCTTGCTTCATATAATGAATAAATTTTTCTTTATCTAACGTACCTTCTCCAATTCCTTTAACGAAGGGGTGTTCTAAATAGCTATCCCATACGGGATTGACTTTCTCAAATAAACGATCCGTAAATTGCATCTGTATTCTCTCCCTATTTTATTATTTGAATTACGAATCAAAAAAACCATTCCTACAAGCGTAAGGAATGGTTTACAATACACAACAAAAATAAAGATAGTTGTTTTGTGCGCCATCACTTCCCTACGCTAGTATGACCTAGATCAGGTTCAAAGGGTCAAGACATGTCTTTCTCAGCAAAATTGCTCCCCTAGTGATTCCTTTATTCAATTACTTATAGATAATCAAAAAACAACGGTATTGTCAAGTATAGTATCTATATTGAGTCTGTCAAACATTTACGGGGGCCTTCCCTACCTTTTGATTATTGGACCTAAAGGAATTTATACAGAAAGCCTTTTTCACAACTGGAATATGTTCGCTTTCCGCGGGCACGTCTTCAACTTCTGCATCCACTGCACACAGTGGATGCAGTGATCTAAAGACTCGTGCTGTTCCCGCTAGAGTCTCCCATATTCCAGTTGCTTGCTAAACTAAAAATCACAGAAATATCCCTATCCTTTGGATTTTCTATCGCATCGTCGATCTCCTTAGCTCCTATTTTCAACACTTCTTGACGTATTGTTTCATGACTCATCGCCTGATAACCCAATAAATCACTAAAACGGTCTCTAGCATCATGATAAGACAGCCCTTTCACTGCCTATTTTACCACCATTTCAGTAAGAAAGGGACTTAGTGTATCACTTCCACTAAACTCTAGGTATTGGTCTAATAAGGCGACACGATCACCCGTATGCCTATCTACATACCTTCTTCTGTTAGTCGTAATTGAACCAAACATCGTTACGATGGTACACTTTTGCCTCTCTCTATTTTCAAAGCGATCAAAATCACGGTTATTCATCAGCCATTCGTCTACTTCCTCCAAAAGAGAAACAAGAATATGTTGATACACATGTTGAAGTTCCTAAAAAAGGTTTTGTTCAACTTCTTTCAATGTAGGCAAATTATTGATATCATTTTTCATTCATTGTTTTCGTAGAAAAGTCTCTTTGTAAAATGTTTTCACGTTCTACAACTTTTTCTTTGCTAGGCGTTGGACGGAATTTTTTCACAGTAATCGATTTGATACCAGCCTTTTTCATGAATCGTTGGACACGATTAATGCTAACCAGTATCCCTCTTGTTCCAACTGATGATGAATTTTTGGTGCACCGTAACGCCTCTTGCTTTCGTTGTGAATCTCAGTAATTCTTTTAGTTAATTCTAAATTTTCCCGCTCACGATTAGATATAGTTTTATCTAAAGATTTATAACATGTGCTTCGCGGCACATCAAGCACATCACACATTGTTTGAATTGGATAATTATCTTTTTGGTCATGAATAAATTCAGTTATTTCAGTGTCTTTTACTTTTTTGCGAATATGGCCATAGCTTTTTTTAATATTTCATTTTCCTGTTGAAGTTTGAGCATTTGCTTTTGTAATTTCACATAATCATCTGAAGTCACAGATGATCCATTTTTTAATTCAATTGGGTAAAATTTTTTAATCCATGCATATATTGAAACTTCAGAAACGCCATATTCACCACTTAAATCTCTAACTGATTGACCAGAGTGATATAATTCAACTATCATTTTCCGAAAATCATCATTATACCGTTTACCATTTTTTCGATGCTTCATCAGACACATCCTAAGATTGATTGTAATGACTTAACTAAGATGTGTCGATGAAACTAGGGTAACATTAGTTTGCTCTTCGTTGTGCAATGAATCAAAGTATATTTGTTGAAACGTCTCATATAAACCATCTTTTTGATAATTATTTATAGGACCTTTACTCATAACTTTTCCGTCGTGAAGAAAAATTACTTCATCGGCAATTTTTTCTGCAACATGTAAATCGTGGGTTGAAAAAATAACCGTCTGCTGATTTTCTTTTGCTTTTATTAATAGTTTACAAAACTGCTTGATCCAGTAAGGATCCAATCCATTAGTCGGTTCATCTAAAACGAGTAAGCTCGGCTCACTTAGTAAAGCTTGAGCTAGAAGTAATCGTTGAGTCATCCCTTTTGAGAAATTACCGACCTTTTCATTCATTCGATCGAATAATCCTACTGTTTTTAATACTTCTTTATAACTAGCTTCGCTTACTTTTTTAATTCTTGCATAAAATTTAATTGTCTCTTTTGTCGTCATTGACTTTTGAAAGTGAAAGTTATCAGGCATATACCCAATTTGTTTTAAAAACTGTTCTTTGTTTTTTCTTTTGCTTAATCCATTGACCGTGACACTTCCAGTTGTTGCTTTTGTCAATCCAATGATCAGACGAATAAGCGTGCTTTTACCAGCACCATTACCACCGCATAAGGCAAGTATTTTACTTTTAGAAAGCTGATAGTTAAGTGGCTTCAATAACTGCTTATGCTTTATTGTTTTTGAAAGTTGAGAAATCTTTACCGCAACATTATTTTGCTCCATGTTTATCGCTCCAATTCCAAATAAGCCCACCAACAAATATGGATATAAGAATCAAACTGATTAGTAGTCCAAAAAAGATGAGCAATCCATAATGACTAGTCGCCCATGTAATCCATTGATCATATTCTGCACCAAAAGTTGTACCAGCGCCTAATCTCATAATGGAAAATATACGAACAAACTCAGCGGGATTTAGTAAGGTTAATCCTTGTAGTGTTGGTTGAATAAGTTTATAAGATGGTAAATTTCCTAAAATACTAATCATTAGTAATGGCCAAATAACAATCGTTATAAACCAAACCGTAATTCCGCCGATTAATGATTGCCAACGATCTTTAACAACTGAGCCTATAAGTAAAGCGATACTTAAATATACGATGGCTAGAATAGTAGAAAATAACCAAAAGAAAATGAAAGTTTGTATACTTATCGCTTGACCAAATATGACCATGATCAGACCAGCGAATCCAAAGCTAAAAAAGATCATTGTCATAATAATTGTCGTAAGACCTAGCCATTTCCCCCATAAAAAAGCGTAGACTGTTATTGGATAAGTAGATAGTAACCTCCACTGTCCGTCCTCTTTTTCGACTGCGACTGAAAAACTACCTAATAGCAAGGTAATTAACGGTAATAAATATAAGGTTATATTTATTACCGTTCCAGTCATATCTGTATACCCTTGAACAGTTGCAACGCTTGAATGTAACAATAATATAGCTATTGTAAAAATCGTTAAAAGAATTAGAAATGAGTAGGTCCAAAAGTTTCTAAAACCTAATTTAATTTCTCTTACAGCTACTGTCAAAATGCGCAAGGTTTTTACCCCTTTATTTTAATCATTCTTCATGATCATCATGGTCGTGATCATGGTCATGATCGTGATCCATCATTTCCCATTTATGATTATCTAAATCTGCTACCTTGAGAATCTCGCCAAATCCATTGTCTGCTACATATTGTTCTGCATCTTCGCTATTTTTAAATGAAATAACGCCATAAGCCATCGGTGTTTCAATTTCTTCAGCAAAAACGTAAGTTGCTTCTTCTAGTTGAATCCATTCCGCTGTATTAAAGTCCCGAACAAACTTAGCCCCAACCTCATCCGTTCCATTTTCATCCAACCATTCATAAAGACAGCCAAGATCATCAAATTTTAATGCACGATCGTTTTCTAATACGATTTGAGTTGCAAATTGATCATCTGCTACTGCCATCGCACATATATCGCATACATCTGTCTCAGGATCGATATCTTCTGGTTCATAGGCTAATTCACTCACATCGTTTTCTGACTGTTCGGCATCACTTTCACTGTTACCATTATCATTATTACCATTATCACTACAGGCCGCTAAAATCAAAGTGAATGCTAATAAAGTGAGAAATAAATAACTAAATCGTTTCATTGTTTCCTTACCCCCAAGTAAATAATCATTATACTAATCAATAATAATGAAAAACAAAGAAATAAAATAGCTAACTGATGACTTGGTTTATTTTTTGTGACAACTAGCGGGTGAGTCATTAGAGGAGAAGCATCAACTAGCTGTACATCGACTGGTATTTGGATTAGATCTTCCAGGAAAACCATCCCTGGAGATTGAAATAATAACTGAAAAACAGGATATTCATTGATAACACTCATAAAAAACGGGTCAACTTTATAAGGTAATGAGCTCATGTTTTGTCCATGCATATCTAACCCTAGGTGATCTCCCCAATAGTTTTCATTAGTTGTATTATGATTGCTTTCTAATGCTTGACCTTGTACAATGTTTGCTACAAAAGCATTATGTGTAAGTACATTATTTTTTGCTTTTTTAAATTGTATGCCAACATAATTGTTCTGCACATTATTGAAAGTAAAGCTATTATCTTCAGCATCTTCAAGGAAGAATCCAATCCGATTATTTTCTATTTGATTGTTAGTGATCGTTGCGTTCTTCGTATCAAATACGAATAAACCAATTGACTGAACATTTTCTCGGTTATTTTTTAAAGTGTTATTTTTTATTACCGTATTGTGAGCTCCCATGACATAAAACCCACTCACATTCTCATACGACTCATTTTGTTCAAGTACGGTATTTTTAGTAAACATTAAATGAGTTCCATATCGTGAATGAAATGTTTGGTTGTTGAATAATCTTGTATTGTTGCTTTTTTCAATATAAATACTATCTTGTACATGACTGATAGATGAATCATAAATTTCATTGTTATTGGATTTCCAAAGATCAATACCATGCTTACGTTCATTCATCGGCTTATCTTGATCTCCTGTAATCGTCACGTCGTAGATTTTATTTTTGTTTGCTTCATCTAATTGAATGCCATAACTAGTTGTGTGAATAGTAATTCGTTGCAAAGTATTGTTGTCACTATTAATTAAAATAGCCGCTGAATGATTGTAGTCATCTTCGTGTATAATGGATAGATTTTCAAGTGTTACATGATCAGCATTGATAGTTATAACGGGATTTTTATTCTTTTGTATAAATGTAGTTTCTTCCCCACCAATGAGATGAATCGGCTTATCAATCACAATTTCTTCATCGTATTGGCCCTCATCGAGTTTTATCTGATCACCAGGTGCTGCTTTCTCAATAATATCTTGAATGAACTTATCCTGAGCAGGTACAAGACTCGGAAGTGTGAAAGCAAATAGTATGATACTCGATATCAAAATTATTATTTTTTTAGCAATGAATGGTCCCTCCCTGCTACTTCCATTTATTTCATCAAACCATGCATCCATATGAAAACTGTTAAAGCACACTTTTATGATGTGGCACTATAAAATGCGACTAAATAAACGTTATCTCCCCCTTTATCACACTATTTAAAGATTACATGATAAATATGAAGTTTTTGTGAGGTTCGTTTAAAAATGTTGTTACAATCTTTTATTTATCCATCTATATCATGTTCATATTTATTTCAAAGTTACGATCGTTTTATAAAAATAGTTTGAACATTGTGTAAATAATTCATTCCTAACGGAGCGATACATGAACGACTAATAAGCGGATAAATTGAATCGATTCGTAATCCGTTCCTTTTGTATCATCGACTTTCACGAGTCGAAAGACGTTCTCCACCTGATTCTGAAGCGTGCCTATGTGCCTATGTAAATCATTTCATCTTACATAACAATGCATGCAAACGAGTGACTCACGCGTGTAACAGCATTTTGTTTCCGTTGTAATCTAAAATCGATTAAATGAAAAGAAGTTTTTGATGTTGTCTCCTAAAAAATTACACTCACCATTTTCACATTACGTAGCGCTTTAGTTGAATTATTAAGGAAATGCTATATAATAATTGTAGAAAT
>DATGRY010000035.1:0-11197 GCA_035303165.1 Pseudogracilibacillus sp. | reverse complement strand
AAATTGACTGGATGATTAGCAGAAGCCCTGCATCTTCATCCAGTCAATTGTTTATTTTATATAGGGTGTTTGTCACCTTTTTGTTTTACGTGGGGCGATCGTCATGTTGTCCCGCAACAATGCGGGATAAGTTATTATGTTAGCTTCTATTTTTGTTCGCCTGCTGTTTGTTCTCCTGTGAATGTCCACTCTAATTCGAGGGAGTCAGCTTGGAATTGGTTTTGATCTTCACCGTTATCGACGAAAGCGAACTTGACGATTAAGTCATGTGTTTCGCCCGCCTTTAATCCTTGTTCACCGAGCGCAGGATAGAAAATGTGCTCGTTCACGGCTTTAGGTGTCATTTCTTTTAATTCAGCTAATGTCGTTTCATAAATTACTTCGTCTAAATTGTCCATGTTGTATAAAAATTCTACTTGAATATGTTCGCCGAAGTCTTCTGTGTTGTCACCTTTTGCATCTTCTACTGTATAATCTGTACTAAGTGTAACGTGCTTCATATCTAACGTGCCGTTGTTCGAAATTTCAAAATCGCGAATCATCGTGTCTCCTGGTTTTATGTTGTCGATATTAATAATTTCTGTCGGCTCCACCGTTAAATCGAGTGTGCCCGCAGCAAACGTATTTGTCGTTGTGACTGAATCACTAAAGTAAGCGAACGTTCCCCCTGCAATCATCATAAGTGCAACGATTACCGTCATTAACCCTAAACTAAACTGCTTCTTTATTTTCTTCACACTAAATCCTCTCCTCTATATTTTTATTTTATATGTGAAATGGTGGGCGCTAGCTAGTAGGTGCTTACGTCATGTAGCGCCCACGTTTTTTTAAGGCAAGTAATTACGAAGCATCGTCAAGTGCTTCTCCCCCTAGTGAGCCGTGCTCAGTGAAATATTGTAAAATCGCATCCGTTATAATCGTTCCAGCGTAATCGATTCGCTCTTGACTCACGTTATCGAACGTGTCGAACGATGTATGATACTCTGGTTCGAGTCCACCGCTTGCTGTTCCCATATTAAAGCATGCAGCGATAATGCCTGCTTCGTGGAACGGTACGTGGTCGGATTGTCCGCGACGGAATAAAATTAATTTGTCTTTATCGTGTTCGAACTTGTCAAATGTATTGTTAATATAATCCCAAATGATGTTCGGTTGACCATCGACCGTATTGACCGCAAAGTAACCACCTGGTTCGTATTTTGCCGCAAGCATTTCTAACTGGAAGTTTATTGCGCTGCGGGAAATTTCATCTGCCGATAAGTTGTCCACGTAATATCGAGAGCCTACGAGGCCAATTTCCTCGGCACCGAATGCGATGACGCGAATTTCTTTATCCGTCGGCATATCTTTTAAAATCCGGGCAATTTCTACGATTGCGCTCGTTCCTGTTCCATCATCATTAGCTCCTGGTGAAAATGGTACACTATCGTAATGAGCGGTAATATAGACGATTTCCGGGTTTTCGATATTTTCTGGTTTTTTCACTGCTACGACGTTTTGTGACGTTAACTCTGTTTCCGTGCGAACGTAAAGATTCGCTTGGACGTCGTCGTTTTGTTGCAGTTTTTCCAGTATTGCTTCTCCGTCAGCTTTCATGAGTCCGACGACAGGGATGTCGATCTGTTCTCCACCTAAGCTCGGTCGAACTGGCATAAGGCTTTCCGCATTGTCATAAATGAGTACACCGACTGCACCTTTTTGTTGTGCGTTTTTCACTTTGTCAGCAAACGAAATGTTTCCTCGTTCGATGAGGACGATGTTTCCTTCTGTATTTTCTGGAAACTCTTCTTCTGTTCCCTCACCAGCTGCGACAACATTTGCAGTTACTCCGTCTTCACTCGTTTCTGCTGCACCAACTGCTGTACCGAGCGCAGGAGCGAAGTCATCGTTCACCGTTAGTTTCGTTCTTAGTTGGTCACGAATCGGGAACTCTTGGAGAGTAACATCGTAGCCGTATTCTTCGAATCTACCTTTTAAGTAGTTCGCCGCTTCTTTTTCTCCGTCAGCACCGGCAACACGTGGCCCGATATGGACACTTAAATCTTTTAACGTTGCCATGACACGGTTTGAGTCAAATGTCATCGTCCAGTTTTGTTTTAACGATGTTGCGTATGTCCCTAATTGTTCTTTCGCTGTTTCACTTACGATGTCCATAGCGTGCAGTTGCTCAAGTAAATCTATAAAACCGTCGATATGATTGGAAGCTTTTTCATAGTTTCCTTGGTTAAAATAATGTGCTAATCCTTGAACGTGGTTTTTTAAAGAACGTGCGATCGGTTCACTCGTAATATTTCCGTCCGCTTCAAATTGTTCAATCATTTCGATTAAGTTTTCGACCGTCGCTTCCCCGTTCGCCCGTCCGTCGTCATTGGCGGATGCGGCTACAGTTTGTTCGGCGGTTACAAAGCCGCTAAGTATGCTAAACATGAGCATGATAGCAATCATCACGGTTGTCCTCTGTTTGATCACGTTGTACACACCTCCATTAATTTTTTGTTGTTACTTTATTTGAACAGTTCAGTTACTTTTCCGTTGCGGGATCGGATGTCTCTTTGCCGTCTTCCTTATGTGTACTTTCTTTTTCCCGGTCGGGAGACTCTTCTGTTGTCGGGCTAGGTGATTCTTCTGTTTTCGGATTGAACGGCTGTTCTTCGGTGTCGTCCCGCTCTTTATCGTTTTGTAATGTTTTTTCTTTTTTTGTCGTCGTTTCTTCTGTCGGTTCCACGTAGCCTTCTTCACTAACGGTCATTTTACCTTTGTACGTTTTCGTAAAGGTAAATGCTGAGCTCGTTTCGGTTATTTGCCAAGCGACGAATAGAAAAAGGGCGTAGATGATAACGAACATTATGCGGTTTTTACGTTTCATTTTTTACACCTACTTTTCTATTCGAACATAATTTGATAACATTGACCGGAATGTTTCATCCGATCAATGTTTGTTGCTTAATTCGGGACGGCTTCTTTGCTTAGTTGATTGTTGAAGTAATCTGTATATGCTTTCAACGTCTCGTATGAACCGTCTGTAATAAGACCATTACTATGTTGGTGATCGAGTAAATGATGTAGCCCATCTAAATGTGCTTCTACCTTGCTTAAGTTGCCACTGTTTTCTAAATGGCTTAGTGATTCTAAGTGGACTTGTAATTGACGTGCACTTGCATCGTCGGAAAATCTACCGATTTCTGCATAACGGTCGACAATGCTTTTAATTTCATCAGCTGAAACAGGGGCAAGTACTGCCGGCTTTTCCGCTGGCACCGTTCCTGAATGGTCCGTATTGTACCCTGTTAACTGAGGTGCAGGGATGTTAAACCAAATGTCTGGGTCGACATCGTTTACTTCACCGGAAGCGACACCATAAAGAATCGCTTTTGTCGTGATCATGTTCTGTTCAATTAACGGTTCGCGTTCACCGTCGATGAACTGTCCGGATGCTTCTAAAAAGACGGCTGGGTGACTATGATTATCTGGATTCATATTTTCATAGTTTAATCCAAGCATCATCGCAGACGTTAGCCCACCGTGAATGTCGATCTCTAACGTACCACCTGATCCGACGCGATAACGGTCGACTGTAAATTCCTTATACTTAGATAATTCGTTATACGCATATCCCATCACTTGTCTTGTCAAAACGTCATATTCGCCACCTTTTATGTTCGGTAATGTCGGTCCGCCTGGTGCAAGGGAAATTCCTAATGACATCGTCACCGGAATATTCGATTCAGGGAATGTCGGAATCCCTTGGTGGTGCAAGTCAAGCATGAATTCTGGTTTTATGTCTGTCCAGAATTCATAGAACGCAAGAGACTCTCTTGCTACGAAGCCATCTTCTAACCAGTCACGGTTTAAGTCAATTTGCATTAACCGTCCATTGCTATCGCGCTTTGGCTCACCAGTTTCGTGGTCGTAAAGAATTGTTCCACGCTGGTTGTTTTCAGCTCCGTCTGGGTTGTACATCGGGATGAAATAGATTGTCATTTCTTCCATCACTTTTGCGTATTGTTCATCGGATGCGTTCATTAAGTTTTCGATTGTACGTAGCACAGTATTCGTTCCGTACGGTTCGTTCCCGTGAATACGGCCTTGAACCCATACTTTTTTGTCTCCGTTTCCGATTTTCGCTACGTATAAATCACGACCCGCCTCACTGAATGCGTTGTCGATTCCGTATTCATCTAAAGTGAAAACTTCAAGTTGTCCGTTGCTTTCAGCTTCAAGTCGGTCTAGGACGTTGATCATGTCATCATAACCAATGACACCACTCGTATCAGCGTTGTCTGCATGTGCGACGGAAGAAGCTGCAATGACGAAAAGTAATGTGGCAAATGCTGCGGTTATCTTCTTTCTAAGCATGTATATCCTCCTTTAATTTTTTCCTCGAAGACGACAAGTTGTGTAACGTTTACTTGTATCGCATGTTTACGGTGGGATGCGTTTCATTCGTAGTTGCTTCATTATTGCTGCGGTCTTTTTAACCACCTCCTTTATGTTTGTTTTTATCCGAAGTTTGAGTTTATTCGTTGGCACGGTTGTCCCGTTATACGGATAACTGTTTTCGAGAGTGTTCGCTTTCGTGTTTGAGCTAGTAATATCTTTTTAAATTCAAACGTCCGTTTTCATTATGCTTTGAAGTTTGTATTGATGATTAGACCGCTTGTTTTCGTGTCAGATTATTGTTTTCATCTTGCTTTGGATCGCTCGTACTTTTCAAGTTGATGTTATTTTCTTATTCGGACGCATACATTTACTTCGGGGTCACGGGTTTCGTATTAAATTGGATCATTAGATTTCATCTCGAATTGAACTGTTGGATATGGCGTAATGTAAGTTTTCCTATAAGTTTAATCATCTATAATGTGAAGAAAATAGCCCTCGTCATTTGACGACAAACAGCTTGTCCAATGTGTCATATTGTTTTATACGTTTAGGAAAAATAATAATGTATTACGTCAAACGTTTTCGTGTTGCTCGTTCTCCTGTTGTTTATGCGTCTTTAACGTCCGAATCATTTGTACGACGGAATAGAGTAATAGACAGACACCCGGTATGATGAGTGTTACGATAATGCCTTCTTTCGTCGTTACAAAGTAAAAGAGGTAACCGAGAAATGGAATTGTCAGTCCAGTATACGTACCGACAATATTGTTTATATGAACGGGCGCAACATCATTGGCATCGTTTGCATCGCCTTTTGTCACATAGAGCGTATCTTTTTCTTCAACTGCGACGATGCGATGCGTGATGAGTATTTCTTCTTCCGTCAAGAATGTGACGACGTCATTTACTTCGACTAGTTCGTCGGCTTCGCGCAGTTTCATAAAGATGATGGAACCTTCTTTTATGTCGGGCTCCATCGAACCGGATAAGACAATTTTCATTTGATAGCCGAATAAATTCGGCTGTTCTTTATTTATGTGAGAGGAAATAAATGTGAATATTAGTGCTGCTAATAGGATGTATAACAGCACGGTTAGCGATTTTTGAATGACGCGGATGAATGTTGTCATAAAGCACCTCGAAAGATGTTTTCATTTCGTTATAGGTATGTTTTGTGAATGCACGTGTTTGCACATGTTTGTAATGAGCACTTTTTACAATACGTGTATGTTTTGCAGTATGAATGTTTTGTAATGTTCGTTCGTTTTTTGAGTACGAATTTCATATATATACGTATGTACGCAATTTTCACACGTACGCATTTATTCATCTGTTTTATTCCACTGTCATGAAAACGCATACATTCATGTAATCGTTGTTTACTGTTAACTGAATTTTTTTGACGTGTATTTACTTTACAATATACATTCGCATTTTTATGTCGATACTTGTCCATTTCGTTAAAAATGACTCGCATTACCTAACATGAACGTTCACTTACCATTCTTTAGGCGGTTTTTCTTTTTTATGTTTTTATTATTCGGGACTATTGAATTGCTCTATTTTCATTAGTTGTTCGTTGAGCATTTTGTTATTCATTTTTGTGAACGTGTCGTTTTTTGTAACAAAAGGGAGTTTATTTCGAATAGAATCGTCAAAATGGATGCGCGCAAAAAAGCGCATCCGTTAGGCTTTGCCGTTAGCCCGCGAAAAGGATGCGCGCGATGTAGATGACGATGGAGACTGTAATGGCGCTCGTCATCGTAGAAAAGAGTACGATTTGCGCCGCGATTTCTGGGTGGCTCTTGTATTCTTGAGCGATGACTGCGCTGTTTACGGCTGTCGGCATGGCGCTTGCGATTAATAGTGCTTGTGCCATCATACCGTCGATCCGGAAAAGGAGGAGTAAGCCAGTGGCGATTGCTGGTCCTGCGATTAGGCGTAAAAACATACTGACGTAAACTGTCTTGAGGCCGGACGTCAGTTTTAATTGTGACACTTGTGCTCCGAGTGTGAATAACGCTAAAGCGATCATACCATCTGCGATGTAATTTGCTGGTACCCAAATGAAATGCGGAATCGGCACGTTGTAGGCGCCGAGTAGAAGCCCCGCGAGCATCGCGTAAAGGACAGGCATTTTAAAGTACGCGAGGGCGGCGCGCAGTTTTCCCGTATGTAAAGATTGTAGGGAAAAGACGCCGTATGAGTATAATAGGACGTTTTGGAACATGAGGAAGATGACTTGGATCGACATGGCGAAAGGGTCGCCACGGAAGACGAGGTCGTTTACTGGTACGGCGTAGTTTCCCGAGTTTATAAATATGATGCTGTTTGTAAATGTGACGCGTTTTTGTTTGTCGAATTGCATCATGCGGCCAACGATCGTCGCGATAATAAATAAGATGAGGACGAATAGGCCGACGAAAAGGACGATTTTAATAAATAGGTGTAGTGCGATGTCTGTCGTATAAAGGCGCACAAAAATAAACGCTGGCACGACGTAATAAATGTTTAGTCGTGCTAACGTCTGAAGATCAAGCGAATATTTCTTTTGTGATATGTAACCGATGAGCATGACGATAAATACGGGTAAGATGATATCGCGTAATATGTGAAAAAATTCTAGCAAAAAGGTCACCTTCTGTTCTCTGTTTTCGTTTGTATGATTTGGCGAAGGGTGGGGTCGTGTGATTTGTTATGCTGGATTTGGATTTTGTCTTTGGGGTTGTGCTCTGTTCGACCATGTTCTTCGCCGTTGGTATCGTTGTTATCTGTCGGGTGTGCGTCAGTTTTATTGTAGCATAATTTCGTTCTTGGGTGATACTTCGCTGTTTGTTTATTGTTTTCGTTTTTATGATTGGGGAAATGGACTCGTTTTCGTTTTATGTAGTGGGGCCGGGTGCGTGCGCCTTGGCGGACTAACTTTTGGATTGTGGGGAGAAATTGTCCGGGTAAACGCGGCTTGGCGGACTAACTTTTGACTTGCGGGAAAAAATTGTCCGGGTAGACGCGCCTTAGCGGACTAACTTTATGATTACGAGGAGAATTTGTCCGGGTAGACGTGCCTTGGCGGACTAACTTTTGACTTGCGAGGAGAATTTGTCCGGGTAGACGCGCCTTAGCGGACTAATTTTTGACTTGCGGGAAGAAACTGTCCGGGTAGACGCGTGATTCGATGGAATTGGAGCCAGTTTTGTTGCCGAAAAGGTGGGAGAATAAGGGTGGAACTATTTATCCACTTGATACGTCTAATGTGATAGGGTGTTTTTTATATGGGGTGTATGTTGTAAGGTAATTTTACCTTATCATTTTTGTTTACTCGTAAGCTTTTCCTTGATTAGTTGTGGGAAATCCGAGAAGCGCGTTGAAAGTACGGATAATCCTGATGCTGAGGAAATGTTAGCAATAGATCCTGACGCGAATATATTTTAGTTCGATGATGTAATTTATATAACAGGGATTGATTGGGTAAAGGAAAAGACTTCAAGAAAGATAAACAAGTCGGCGGAATAATAGAAGTGAGTGATAAGGGCACTAACTTTAATAATGGGATGGCAAGCAAACTTCCAGTTGTCTCTAAAATATTTGCAACGAAAGAAGAAAGTATAATATTTTTGTTGATGGAATCAGAAGGAAAAACTTTAGCACAGTATGTACTCGTCGAAGGGTGAAGTTGATTTATGGTGTGATCGCTTAGTAAGCAACATACAAAAAACGAATCGGAAAAGGTCTGTCTTTTATAATAATTATTTTAAAAAGTTTGCTGATCAGATTCGATCTCAATTGATCGAACATAGCTGGATTGTGATATAATAAAGGAAATTAAAATGAGGTGAAAGATAATGGATGCATTGAATTTTCATGTAAAAAGAGAAATTGCAAATGCATTAGATGATACAGGTGAAACAATGTTTGTAGTCGACGGAAAATTAATTTCCTTGGAAGTTCACGATACTGCTTTAAAGGATGTACAATACGATAATCTAACAGAGGAAATTGAAGCATATCCTGAATTAAAAAAATCGCTTCAACGCTTTCTTGATAATCCAGATATGGAACGCTATACAGCAAAGGAACTAAAGGAGTTAAGAAATGGACAAAGAAAGTAACTCGAGTTTTTCAGTTTACTTTACGGAAGAATTTAACAAATGTTTAGATCGAATTCAAGCATTCTTTGCGGAGCAGGGAGAGGATGTTCTTGAATGGTGGTTTGCAAAAGAAGATAACATGATTGAAGAAATTAATCATTTGTTGTCTTCTTTTCCTTATATAGGGAAAAGAGTAGAAGAGGGACCTTTCAAAGGACTTCGTTGTCTCACTTACGGGAAAAGTCGGCATCGGATGTTAAATTATCTCATTTTCTATATCGTTTATGCAGATAAAAAAACAATTGACGTCATTAACATACTACCTTCGCGATCTAAGCGAGAGCGGATAAGGTAATTCGACAATCGAACGAGATTACGGAAAAAGGTCGTTATTGATATGAATTCTAAGAAAAAAAGTTAATTATCAGTTCTTTCCTTATATGTGCATTTCTCGGCGTATTGATAGCTTTAAACTATAACTCCTTTCAAAACATAAAAAACAACTGTTTAGAAAACGATATGACTTCCTAGGTAGAAAAGGATTTTTTCATTACTAATTGGTCCATTGCTTGCGAATAAAACAGAATAAATTATCCTGAATTATTCATAACTTAATATAGTATTTCTTGGGATTATCCGTTACGATGATCTTTGGGTTAATTTTAACAGCTTATTCATCAAACGGAAGAGTGTAAGTTTCACCAAAGTTATAGTGAAAAAGGAGACCCGAAAACTCGAATCTCCTCAAGCTTATACATTATTCTTTTGTACGGATTGATACGAATTTTTCTACTAAATATTCCTCTAGGCCGTACTTTCCACCTTCATTACCCATTCCACTTTCTTTTAAGCCACCGAATGGTGCTTGAATAACGACAGGTGCTGCGTCGTTAATACCGACGATACCGTACTCAAGCTCGCGTGTCATTCGTAAACCCCGGCTTAAGTCTTCGGTGTAACAGTAGGCTGCGAGTCCGTAGGAAACGTGATTAGCCTTCTCTATAGCTTCGTCATCAGTTTTAAATGTGAAGATTGGTGCGATCGGTCCGAACGTTTCTTCGGATGCGATAAGCATATCTTCGGTAGCGCCTTGGATTACTGTCGGTTCGAAGAAAAATCCGTCTCCCTCGTCTGGAGTATGGACGTTTCCACCGTGAAGTACCTTCGCACCGTGGGATTTCGCATCTTCTACTTGGTTGCTTAATTTTTCTAGCGAGCGATCATCGATTACTGGGCCGACGACTGTATCTTCGTCAAAACCGCTTCCGATTTTAAGTTGTGCAGCACGTTCGGCGAGTTTCGTTGCGAATTCTTCTGCAATTGACTCGTGTACGTATACGCGGTTCGTACTAATACACGTCTGTCCGCTATTACGGAACTTAGAAAGTACGACTCCAGTTACCGCTTGATCGACGTCCGCATCTTCAAAGATGACAAACGGCGCATGTCCTCCGAGTTCCATCGACATTTTCTTCACTGTGTCTGCGGATTGTTTCATGAGCAACTTTCCAACGCGCGTTGAACCAGTGAACGCAATTTTACGTACTGCACGGTTACCCGTGAGCTCTTCTCCAATTTCTTTTGCATCGCCGATAACTAAGTTTACGACGCCAGCAGGAAGTTCCGCTTCATGGAAACATTCGAACACTTTAATTGCTGAAAGTGGCGTTTGGTCCGCTGGTTTCAACACGACCGTACATCCTGCAGCAATCGCTGGTGCAATTTTACGTGTAATCATCGAGAGCGGGAAGTTCCACGGCGTAATCGCACCGACTACTCCGACTGGCTCACGTAATACCATTAAATGTTTGTTCGGATGTGACGGTGGTAGCGTGTCACCGTATACGCGTTTTGCTTCTTCCGCATACCACTCTAAATAAGCGATCGCACTTGCTACTTCCCCTTTTGCATCCGCAAGCGGTTTTCCGTTTTCTTTCGTAATGGTCTCCGCTAACTCAGCGCGCTTCTGGCGCATTATGCGAACGACTTTTGCTAAATAGCGGCCACGACGGTCTCCTGGAGTATTTTTCCACTCCTTAAACGCTGTCGTTGCATGCTCAATTGCTTCTTTCGTTTCTTCTTTTCCACCTGTCGCCACCGTTTCAATAACCTCACCCGTTGCTGGGTCAATGACGTCTAGTTTCTCTCCCTCGGTTCTCCACTCACCATTTATGTAAAGCATACATCTAACCCCTTTCCACAATCATAATCATACTCTATTACTACTTTATCAAAATATACGTAAATAATAAAGACGCTCCCTTCCGTATTAAATACGTTATGTACATTTTTGTAAAAACTGACGCGTTTTATATTTGGAATTTCATCGTTTTTGTCTTGGATCATTTTTGTGGTGGCTTCGACGTCGTTTTCATGTTCGGTGCGTACGTCTAATAAAGCGTGCGAAAAAGTTAGAGTGGGAGTTTCTTGGGGTGTGTCCAGTTGAGGGAGCGATCAGCCTGGTGTGCTTGCTATGTTCGTGCCGTGTGCGAAAGGCGGGAGTGTGGTAATTTCGCTGAGATTGCAATTCTCAGTGGAAATCTTTGGTTGAGTGGGCGATCAGCCTGGTGTGCTTGCCGTGTTCGAGTATATAGGAACGGCTGGAGAGCGTGGTAACTCGGGGGAGATTGCAGTTTTCGGTAGGTATCATCGTTTGAGAGGACGATCATCCTAATGTGCTTGCTATGTTCGCGTCATGTGCGTATCGCGGAGGAGCGTGGTAACTTCGG
>DATGRY010000034.1:0-5133 GCA_035303165.1 Pseudogracilibacillus sp. | reverse complement strand
CAAGATAAGTTCCCTATCGCGTTAATTATGTTAGATATCGACCATTTTAAACGATACAATGATACGTACGGTCATTTAGCCGGTGATAAATGTTTACAACGTGTTGCTAAACTAATTGATGAGATGTTAACAGAGAGAAGCGACTTCGAAGCACGTTACGGTGGAGAGGAGTTCGTTATTTTGCTTGCGAATAGCTCGGAACAAACAGCCGCTACTGTTGCGGAAAAAATTCGTGAGAAAATCGCCTCTACGTCGATTCATAACGGAGTAACGCAATCTAATATTACGATCAGTTTAGGTGTTTCCGCAATGGTAAGTAAAATTAAAGTGAGTCCTGAAATACTAATATCAGCTGCAGATGAAGCACTGTATAAAGCTAAATGAGGCGGTCACAACAAAGTTGTTGCACCTAGCTCTTTAAAAGTGATTCCTATACGAGAACAGACATAAGTCTTCCCCGTCAGTTTTAATAGACGTAATCGGGCTAGTGTATATCCTAGCTCTTTTTTATGAACATTTTTAGTTCGCTAGCAACTGTTAAAAAGGAAAATTTATTTTTATTACGAATGATGCTGAAAGTTGTTTTATTATAGCGGGAATTGGGAAAAGATAACGTAGTAGCATATGTTCATCGCATCTATTTAGCCTTTGTAACCATCTAATAAACGAAAGGAAGGACGGACAATGAAACTGAAAAACAAAGTAGCTGTCGTTACAGGAGCAGCTTCAGGAATGGGTCAGGCAATGGCTCGGATGTTCGCAAAAGAGGGAGCAAAAGTTGTCGTTGCCGATTACAATGAGGCCGGAGCACAAGCGGTCGTTGACGGAATTGCCGAGGACGGTGGAACAGCCACTGCTGTTGTTGCGAATGTTGCCGTTCGAGCCGACGTTGAAAACATGATCGATGTCGCAGTTGCTACGTACGGAACGTTAGATATTTTAGTAAACAATGCTGGAATTATGGATCGAATGGAACCTGTTGGACAAGTGGAAGACGAAAGCTGGGAGCGTATTTTCGATGTGAACGTAAAAGGTATTATGATGGCGATGCGTAAGGCGATGCCGATCTTTTTAGAGAAAAAAAGTGGCGTCATCATTAATACCGCTTCTACTGGTGGATTAAATGGTGCCCATGCTGGGGCAACGTATGTTGCATCGAAGCATGCGGTCGTTGGTTTAACGAAAAACACAGCGTTTATGTATGCGCAAGAAGGTATTCGTTGTAATGCAATTGCGCCAGGTGCAGTGGAAACGAACATTATGCCGGAAAACGTACAAGTTGATGAGTTCGGCGTAAGCCGAACTGGGATGACGCACGGCCTCGTACCTCGTTCCGGAAGACCAGAAGAAATTGCGAAAGTAGCACTCTTTTTAGCATCAGATGAGTCTGCATTCGTTAACGGCGATGTCATCGTTGCTGATGCAGGGTGGACTGCTGCTTTCTAACTCGCTGTTGTCGTTTGCGTCTAATTGATATACGTAAAAGATGAACAATCATCCCGAAATTTTTTCGGGATGATTTTTTTAAGATGAGATTGTGTAACTTGCGAGGAGCTTTATAAAAACAGGGCGGTTGCAGTGCGGCGTGCGTGCTGAAGTTTTATCCATTTATGTTACAACTGTTTAAAAAGGCGCGCCCAAACTTCAGACGGGACCATTCCGTTCGCTTCGATTGTTCCGTCTTCTTTTATGCGTATTTCAAGTTTGTCTATCACTGTTTCTAATCGTTCTTGTAAGTCGCTATAGCGATCGGTTAAAAAATGAAATCGTTGGTTCGTTGAGCCGACCCACGGTCTTTTGTCGTCTAATTTGTCTCGTTCAAACGGACCGTCGATGAGCAAGTCCGTTACGCTATATAGCTCCTGCCAAAATGGGATACGTAGTTCTTCCATCTGTTCTACGTAGTAACCTGAGAACGTCATCACAGATAAGCCGACATTTTGTGCTCTCCGGCCGATTTCAGCTAAACTTTCTGCTTGTTGAAATGGTTCGCCTCCGAGAAATGTAATGCCTTCGATATCATATTTTTGTTTGCTTATTTTTATTTGTTCCCACAGTTCGTCGACATGTTTGCGCGATCCTTTGTTCGGATTCCACGTCCATGGTACACCACATCCTTTACAATGAATCGGACATCCTTGCACCCAGAGACACACTCGCTTCCCAGGACCTTCTGCTTCTGTATAAGGTAAAAACCGATGTGTTTGTACGTACATATTTGTTTACGACCTTTCTTTACGTTTTCCTTACTCTCACTCTGTATGTAATTTATTCATTTTACACGTGCAGAAGTGTTAACAAGCATTTTCTCTTTATTGATACTTACTAATACATGTTTTATTGTAAACGATATTTTATTTTTCGTAAAACGCTTTTTAGAGTATAACGCAAAGAACGAAATTAAAATAAATGTCTTTTGATCCATCTTTACCTTATGCTATAGTGTACGATACATTGGGATAATTTGAGGTGATGGCCTTGTTTACATATAAAGTGAATGATGAAATAGTACTTGCTCTATTGCAAGAAAGACATGCAGAACAATTGTTTGCCCTAATTGACGCATCACGTGAATCTTTAGAACGTTGGCTACCTTGGGTAAAGTCTACACATCAAGTGGATGATTCCGCTACTTTTATTAAACAGTCGTTGCAACAGTTCGCAAATAATGACGGTTTTCAAGCGGGAATTTGGTATAAAGGGCAGTTAGCTGGCATCGTCGGACTACATGCAATCGATTCGTTTCATCGATCAACGACGATTGGATACTGGCTCGGAAAGCAATATGAAGGAAAAGGGATTATGACCCGGGCTTGTCGTGCCGTCGTACGCCATTGTTTTGATACATTAAAACTGCAACGGGTTGAAATTCACGTAGCAGTCGGTAATAAGAAAAGTAAAGCGATCCCTGAACGGCTCGGATTCAAGTATGAGGGGAAATTGCGTAATGCTGAGTTTTTGAAAGATCAATTTGTCGATGTACTTCTGTACAGCTTAACAAAAATATGACGGATGTTATAAAGCTGAGAAAGTGAAAGAACCGTTAAATAATTTCAACTGAATAAAAGAATGCTTCTATATACTTACGATTTCACCCATTCTTCCAATTTTTTCTAAAGAAATATAACGGATAGAGTAAATGTATCGTATAGAAATTCTTGTTATTGAAAAAATGATCGTGTAAAAAGTCAACAACTTAAAATATCCATTCCTTTATAAGATAATGTTACACGGTGTCTTAAGAACGTATCGAGTAGGAGGGAGCTTTTAGCTCCCGACCTCTCACACCACCAGTACGTACCGTTCGGTATACGGCGGTTCAATTTATTCTAAACATGCACTTTTCCATAATGGGTTTCACATGACAGAAGTCCGAACCTTGTTAGGCGTTCATTCGTTATTGTTGTTGTGAGAACCCATGACATAGCGATTCTCATAGGTCCTTTACTTGTATGACTATTCCTATATGCTTGGTGACACTCGGGACTCTCACCCGTTAGAGTTTGCCCGTGCCGGGCAAACAAAAATAGTGTTAGTGAATTTTCTTCACTAACACTATTTATTGTAGGACTAGATAAGTAGCCACGATTTTTTCCTTGCAATGAATGCTAATCGTTTGCTACCTTAATTTTACAGATAATTCGATAGGCTTTTCTCGCACGACAATTTATTGCGCGGGATTAATACTTGTATGACTGACCACCATCTATTGGAACGACAGCAGCATTAATAAAGTCCGCTTGATCAGATAATAGGAAAGCAACTAAATAACCAATTTCTTCGGGCTTTCCAAAACGCTTCATCGGGTTCGGTTCAACAAATGCTTTACCAGCTTCTTCCCAACCATCTTCTCCCCCAATTTGTTTCAGAGATCCGACAACCATAGAAGTCATAATAGCGCCCGGAGCAATCGCTTTAATACTTATACCATATTGACCATATTCAATAGCCGAGTTTCTCGTTAAACCTACAACTCCGTGTTTACTTGCTGCATATCCTGATTGATTACCTACCCCACGAATACCACCAACAGAAGCTGTATTAACAATTGATCCGTAACCCTGTTCTTTCATCACTTTCAGAACGTGTTTCATACCATAAAAAACACCGTTTAAATTAATGTCAACAACTTTTCCAAATTCATCAGAACCATAATCTTCCGTTAAGTTTTGCTTGCCTTCAATTCCAGCATTATTGAAAAACCCATCTATTTTGCCGTAAACATTAACCGTTTCATTAACATATTTTTTTACTTCCTCTTCGTTAACAACATTCGCCACAATCGTAGTTATTTCAGTTTGTGGAAATTGCTCTTGAATTTTTGCTTTTGCTTGCTTTAATCCCTCTTCATTTAGATCGACAAGAGACAGCTTAGCTTCCTCTTTTGCAAGCTGCAATGCTACAGCTTCACCTAATCCTGACCCTGCTCCCGTTATAATGACTACTTTGTCGGAGAATCTCTTCATGATTAATCACCTTTTCTTAAATATATTTATAAAAAATTGTTAACGATAGTGACTATAACCTTTAGATCTTGATTTTTGGAAAAAGCCCTTTATAAATGGCTATCCTCCATTACTAGTATGTGCATTTTGCTACTAAGTAATATGATTACATAATCCACTAAATTTATACAGTTCGCTTCAAAGGAAATCAGCATCCGGCCCGACGTAATTAATTCCCAACTCGTGGATCGTATAATATTTGTTCAGAAAAATAATTCATATTAATAAATACCACTTTTTGCTATTAAGTAAACATTTACCGATTGTTTTCATGTATTAAAAATTTCGCTATAACAAAAAAAGGCTGCAATTGATATTTTAACTTTATCAATTACAACCCTTATAATTATCATAAGCTCCCAGTCGGAATCGAACCAACATATCTAGAAATCTATTAACATAACATCTCATATATTCATGAAGTAATCACTGTTTTGTTACTAGAAATGGAGAGCAATTATATAAAGACCATTTGATGCTACCCTAGTTTCATGGACACACTTTAGTTAAGTTATTGCAATTGTGTTTAGGAGAATGTGCCGCATGAAACATAAAAAATGGAAACGTTATAGAGTCATTATCATTTTATATGGATTAATATTTAATTCAATCCGATAACTATTTTTCG
>DATGRY010000033.1:0-4579 GCA_035303165.1 Pseudogracilibacillus sp. | reverse complement strand
CGACAAAATAAATCCGATGAGCGAAATGACTCCAGCGACGAAAAACGACACGTTCACTCCATAAATCATTCCCTCTACCCCTAATGACGGTTTTGCTGCCATCGCCATAATCGTAACTAAAAGTGCCGTTCCAATCGCTCCAGCCATTTGTCTAAACGTATTGTTCATCGCAGAACCGTGCGGAATTAAATGCATCGGCAACACGTTTAAGCCAGCTGTCGTAACTGGCATCATAACCATGGATATCGAAATCATCCGGAACGTATTCACCGTCGCTAAATAGGCGAATGACGTGTCTGATGACAAGTTAGAAAACATAAATGTCGTTACTGTGAGTATAAAAAAGCCGATAATCGCAATTTCTCGCGCTCCGAATCGGTCGAACATTCGCCCCGTAATCGGGTTCATTAATCCCATAATAATTCCACCCGGAAGTAACATAAGACCAGATAAAAACGGTGAAAAACCGAGCATATTTTGCATATAAAGCGGCATAATAATTGCTGAACCGATCATCGATAAAAAGGAAAACATACCGAGCGCTGTCGTTAACGTAAACATTTTATACGAAAACACACGAAACTCTAAAATAGGTGTTTCTAAACGTAATTGACGCACGATAAATAAAACGAGCGCAATCGTTCCAATGACTAACGTGACGATTACTTGCCTATTTGCAAAACCGAAATCACCTGCGACACTAAAGCCGTATAATATACCACCAAAACCGAGTGTCGATAAAATAATCGACCATACATCTACACGCGGATTTTTCACTTCTGTCACATTTTTTAAGATGAAATAAGCGAACAATATATTTAAGATCGCAATCGGTAAAATGACGTAAAAAACAGCACGCCAAGGGAAATAATTGACGATGACACCTGATAATGTCGGACCGATCGCCGGTGCAAACGAAATGACGAGCCCGAAAATTCCCATCGCAGCACCTCGCTTATTCGGTGGAAAAATAAAAAACATAATCGTCTGCATAAGCGGCATCATAATACCTGCCCCTGCCGCCTGGAAAATTCGTCCGAACAACAACAGAATAAAATTAGGGGAAATTGCCGCTAAAAACGTTCCAAAGGCAAACAAACCCATCGCCGTTAAAAATAGATGCCGCGTTGTGAAACGTTCAATTAAAAATGCCGTAATCGGTATCATAATCCCATTTACGAGCATAAAAATCGACTGCAACCATTGCACTGTACTCTCTGTTAACTGGAGATCTGTCATAATTAATGGAAGCGCAGTCCCAAGTAACGTTTGATTTAAAATGGTAATGAAAGCCCCTGTCAGCATGATGAGTATGAGCGGTAAATGCTCACGCATCGGGTTATCTGAAGCAATCGCCTGTTCATTCATAAACAGCCAACTTTCTACTCGTTTTCTATTATAAAAATTTCTTTCATTCAATCGTTATTTGCTTTTTTAAAAAGTTACCAACCAATATTCTAACATAATAAAAATAGCTGTGTGAAACAAGCCGACTTATCTGTTTTATATAATGTCGGTCTTTTACCGATTTTATCCGTTTATTGCCGTAACTAAAAATCCGGAAGCTGTTGTCCATAACAACATACTTCCGGTTTTACACTTTTTTATCTAATAGACAATCAATATTATTAGCTATACTGTTTACTATCTTCTAATGATAAGATCGCGCCGTTTTCCCGTAGTTTTTCGCGGATTTCTTGCACATCTACATTCTCCGGGTAAATCCCTTCTTTTGCTGCGAGTGCCGCACCAATTCCTGCACCTTCTCCGATTGACATACTTGTCGGCATAACTCGAGATGATCCAAATACGACTGGATCAACACTAATACAGCGTCCACTCATCATTAAGCGTTTAATATCTTTTGAAATAGTCGCTCCGTACGTAATTCCATATGGGTTATCTAAAGAGCGAATAATCGTCGAATCTCCGGAACCACTGTGGATATCGATAATATACGATCCTAAAGCAATCGTATCCTCTGGAATCACACCATTTACCGCTTCTGATTCACGAACCATTTGTTTTCCAACGACCCGTCTCGTTTCACGAATACCTAAAAACGGAGCGATGGATGATAAGTAAATGTTTTCAAATCCAGGAACGTGCTCCTTTAACATATCAATTAGAGGGAGAATTTGTAAGTGGGCATTCATTTCTCCGTCACTTAAATCTTGTAGTTGTGTACCATCAAAGTTCAATAAACGAATACAGTTTAACGCAATGTAACCATCTTGCGGCAAATTAATATATATAATGGTATCGCGGTCGATCGGACACTTACCCTCTTCCCGCAATTTACTTACGAGTGCACGTAAGCCAACGAAAACGTGATTCTCACTTTCCGTGAAAAAATCGGGATTATACCCATCTCTAATTTTCATCGTCGAACCGTGTTGTAACTGCTCTGGGTTTTCCTTTAAGTAAGCTAAAAACTTATCGAGATCGAACCCGCCAACCGTGAACATTAACGTCGGAGGTTGTTTTTCTCCATCTTTATATTGTCCCATTTCATATTCTGCGCCAGCCATATATGCTAGATCTGCATCACCTGTCGAATCGATGAATACATCCGCAAAAATTTCGATTTCTTGTCCTTTTCCTTTAACGATAACAGATTTTAACTCGCCTTCTTCGACTGTACAGCCGATGACTTCACAGTGTAGAAGCGGCTTCACTCCGTATTCTTTCACCATTTCAAAAATAACAATTTTCATCAAGCTAGGATCTACATTCGTCGTAGAGTTATGCAACGGACATGGTCGATGTGGGAATGCTCCATCTAATTCAATTAACCGATCGACTAACTTTTGTGCTAACCCAGCTGTTACTTGACGTTCCTGTGCATCCAAAAATCCAAGTAGCGGTAAGCCGATCGTCATATTTCCACCTAAAAATCCTTGACGATCAACGATGATCGTATCTGCCCCTTCTCGTGCGGCAGCTAATGCAGCCCCTAAACCTCCCGAACCTCCACCTAAAACGAGTACTTCCGTTCTCAATACTTTCTTTTTTACTTCGCGCATTTTAACCCTCTTTTCTCCTAATATATAATTATTTTCATAAAACTGATGAAGGATCATAGCAATGAACATATATAAATACCATTAAAAGTCATCGACTAACTATTATTTTATAAAACCTCCTTGTATATTACCATGTATTAATGTATCATTGATATGTAATTTATTTCAGCTTGTGAAATGGGTGAACAAAATGGTGAATAGATCTTTGCTACGATATAACACGGTGATAAAATCCCATCTTTACTGGGAAGAAAAAGTCTCTTTTGAACTGCAAGAAGATACATATGACTCGTGGGTACTATTTTGTTTAGAGTCTGGTAGCTTTACTTATGAAATTGGAAATGAAACGGGGACAGTTCGTAGCCATGAGATGTTATACTGCCCACCACATACATCTTTTAAAAGAAAAGAGCACGGACCGATGGCTTTACATTTTATATCCTTTACGTTCCATACAAGTAATGGAAGTACAGCAAATAACGTATCGTTACCGCGATATCATTTTAGACCCCTTGATAAAGTTCGAGTCGCATCTAATTACATCTATTTAAGGAGACTTCATTTATCTATAGATGAAAAAAGCCACTCTTACAAACAGTGGATCGTGAACGACCTTTGGCGTCTCACCTGTTACGAAGGAGACTCCGTGCCGAAACAATATAACATTGCATCTTTTCCGACAACGACGGATGAACAAATGAATCAAGCGATGGAATGGCTATTACATAACGCTCATTTGCCAATTGGAATACGCGAACTCGCTCGTTACATCAATTTAAGTCCCGTCCAATTAACACGTCGCTTTCAAGATGCATTTCACCTTCTGCCTTCGGAAGCGCTACGCTCCATCCGTATGGAAAGAGCGGTAAAGCTCTTATTAAATACCGAAGAAAAAATTGATCACATCGCTAAACAGTGTGGTTATGATAACGGATTTTACTTTAGCAAAGTTTTTCGAAAATATATCGGTATACCGCCATCAAAGTTTCGTAAAAAAAATCGTCTCTAAGTCATTGGAATCGAGTAGGAGGGAGCGATTAGCTCCCGTCCTCTCACACCACCAGTACGTACCGTTCGGTATACGGCGGTTTCATTTAGGTCCAACGCATTGTTTGATATCGATTTGAAAGACTTTTAAAGAACTTGATATCTAACTACTACGCGAATTATCTTTCTTCTTGAGTCGCTGGCACTCTTCGCCCTTCTAGTTGGCCCCGGCGGAATTCACCGCCTCCTCCAACTAGGAAGGATCGTGTGTTTCTGCTTCATCGAGCTTGCGTACAGAAAGCGATAATTCTCCCAAAATGATTCATTCCTTTCTAACTGTTCTAGATACAGTTAGTACGATTGTTTCTGCTGACTTCTTAAACTTTAGCGAACATTCACATGTTCGGTTATGCAGTGTACTGCATGTATTATCAGACCTCCGAGGGTAAGCACATATTCTTCCACTCCATCTCCCCACTTCATTTACTCTGCGCATCCTTTGGCAGTAAGAACTTCGGTTTGTTTAGCAACCTCATTCAAATGCACCTAGCCTTATATGAAGTTCG
>DATGRY010000032.1:0-10782 GCA_035303165.1 Pseudogracilibacillus sp. | reverse complement strand
AACAGAATCGTGGAAAATCGCTATCCTGTTTCAAATCCCGCTCTTGATTCCAACAGGAACGCGAAAAACTGCAATCCTGTTTCAACATCCGCGCTCGATCACAACAGGATCGGGAAAAACTGCTGTCCTGTTTCAAGTTCGACTCCTGATCACAACAGAATCGCGAAAAACTGCATCACTGTTTCAAAATCCGCGCTCGATCACAACAGGATCGTGGAAAATCGCAATCCTGTTTCAAATCCCGTTCTTGATTCCAACAGGATCGAGAAAAACTGCAATCCTGTTTCAAAATTCGCGCTCGATCACAACAGGATCGGGAAAAACTGCAATCCTGTTTCAAATCCCGCTCTTGATTCCAACAGGATCGTGGAAAATCGCTATCCTGTTTCAAATCCCGCTCTTGATTCCAACAGGATCGGGAAAAACTGCAATCCTGTTTCAACATCCACGCTCGATCACAACAGAATCGTGGAAAATCGCTATCCTGTTTCAAATCCCGCTCTTGATTCCAACAGGAACGCGAAAAACTGCAATCCTGTTTCAACATCCGCGCTCGATCACAACAGGATCGGGAAAAACTGCTGTCCTGTTTCAAGTTCCACTCCTGATCACAACAGAATCGTGGAAAATCGCTATCCTGTTTCAAATCCCGTTCTTGATTCCAACAGGATCGCGAAAAACTGCAATCCTGTTTCAACATCCGCGCTCGATCCTCAATAGAATCAAAAAATACTACATTAGTGTTGCTCATTCCAAGAATTACTCTCTATACTTTTGCAAAAGTCGCGCCTCGTGTTTTCGAAATCGTGCGCTCTCCAACACGAACGTGTAATTGACCCCCATCGGATCCACATTTTACGGCGCATCGATCATCAGGCGGTAGAGCCCCCCTATCGGAACTACATTTTAACAAGCACTTGCTAATAAAAATGAAAAGCGCCCCAACCGGGGCGCTACACTTTTCATACTATCAATTAATGAAAAACTACCAAGTTTGCATACAACGCCAAAGGAAAATTGCCCACTTAAAAAATCCACACAATTCTACAAATAATTACGAACTACATACTCTATAAAACTGCACGTAAGCCTAATTCAAAGTGCTATGTCCCGCGGCATTACAATGCCCCAAATTCAAATTACATACTCTATAAAAACTGCACACAACGCCAAACTCAAACTGCTATGCCGCACCGCAAGGCTACGTGCAATGTTACGTAAGGCGAGCGGACATTCGACCAAAACTTATACGACTCCAAAATATAAACGTTATCGCCAATACCCGAGTCGCTCAGAAATTGCCTTACTCGCATTAATCGTTTTTTTCGTAATTTCTTTCAATTTACGGTTGTTCAACCGCTGCTTCGGTGCGACGACACTTAGTGCCGAAACAACTTTCCCCGTATAATCGAAAATCGGCGTGGCGATGGAACTAACTCCTTCATTAAATTCTTCCAAACTGTGCGCATATCCGTTCAAGCGAATTTCTTGTAAATGTTCGCGTAACTTCGTCGGACTCGTAATCGTATGCTTCGTAAACTTTTTCAAACCCTTTGCAATAACACGTTCGACGACGTCGTCATCAGAAAAAGCAAGCAACACTTTCCCCGCACTCGTACAATAAGCAGGGTTGCGCTTACCGACGTGCGTTAAAATACGCACGGGATGGTTACATTCTACTTTTTGTAAATAAATAATTTCATCATTATCTAACACAGAAATGTGTGCCGTCTCTCCACACGACTCAACGAGACGATTCAATACAGGTTGAGACTCATTAAAAATGTCCGTGTTATTATTGATAATCCCACTTAATGAAATAATTGACAGTCCGAGACGATATTTATTCGTATCCGGGTCTTTATAAACGAATCCCTCACTCGCAAGGGTTGCCATCGTCCGGCTTACTGTACTTTTATTTATATCAAGTGACTCCGCTAATTCACTTACGCTTTTTTCCGGTTCATCCATTGAAAAGGACTTTAACATCCGTAACGCGTTACGGACAGAAGATAAATGATTTTTATTATTCGTGTTCGTCAAAGATCGTACTCCTCCATTTCTAATCGTTTCCGTACTTTGTATAACATTCCAACAACATATGCTCGTCTGAAAAATAATCCCAAATCAATATCACATGATGCAAAACGATACCGCCAAACAGCATGAGTATCCTTTAAACAACTTCGGTGTCGATATTATGTCATGCAATGTCATAACGTTCCAACAACATATGTTCATCCGCGAAACTCGTTATTCGACAAAAAACGAAATTGTTGCTATATGTGAAACTAAAACCTATACATAGCAATAGTTGTAACATCCCTTACTATCATAAACAATAGAAAATAATTGTCAATAAGCCGTTTTGTACAGATGAACACGATCATTCCAACAAAATAATCATAAAATATATAATGTTGCACGAAAGAACGGTGACATTTTTTTGTAAAGCTAAGCGACAACCGTTACCCGCATATGATGCGCTATATACAATTTATCGAACGAAAGTTTCGGTATGAGAAATTAAAACAGAAAAACTATCCCTTTTTTTAAAAATTATCACATATCGTTGCATATATAGCAACAAAGATGTTGTAGGCGATAACAATATATGCTAGGTTGAGGCTAAGACGACGAATTAACATATAAATTCGTGCAAAACATAAACCTTTCACATATGCATTTGTCAACATATGCTAATTTACAACGATAAGTTAAACACATTTTGTCATTGTTATCTGCATCGAGTAAACGATATAATTTGATGTAGAAAACGAAACCGCTTTCAAATACTTCGACAAAAACGATCAACATACTACAACGACAACTACAAATAACATATATTGCTTCAAATTTTTAAAAAGATTTAACGATAAAATGCCTACATCAAAGATGTTCACCACATGAAACTTACTTTCTCAGATGTAGCAACACGATCATTTATAGAAGAATGGTGTAATCCGAAAATATATACATTTGATAGAAGCAGTTCTTTGTGAAACAGAAGTGTGAAAATTCATAATATTCGGAGGAGAGCATTAATGGACGATCAATTATTTCGAAAAGCGATGGGAAAATTCGCGACAGGCGTTACAGTCATTACGACGGAAGCCGAAGGCGAAGTTCACGGAATGACAGCCAATGCGTTCATGTCCGTCTCATTACATCCAAAACTCGTACTTATTTCCATTGATAAACGAGCTCGCATGTTAGAAAAAATCGAGCAAGCAAACACGTTCGCCGTAAGTATCTTGGCAGAAGAACAAAAAAGATATTCACAAATTTTTGCCGGACAAGAAGAAGGCGAAGTGACATTCGGCCGCCTAAACGATTTGCCGATTATAGACGATGCACTCGTAAACATCACGTGCAACGTTTATAACAAACACGAAGAAGGCGACCATTATTTATTCGTCGGAGAAGTAACAGACATAGCCGTTCGTGATGGCGATCCACTGCTCTTTTTCAGTGGACAATATAACGAACTCCCCGCGGAAAAAAGCGCGAACTAAAGAGGGAGTGCCACATTAGGTGCAAGAGACATTATGAAAACTGACGTGTTACGCCACGATACAGATAATTTGTCACATAGTAGGTTACGCGACAGTTTTAACAAAACCGAACTGCAAATAGATCGTCTTCAAATAAACGTTACTATGCAAACGATGTACGACATATGTACTCGTTAACAAATAACAGTTAACAGAGTTTTTGCAGCAAGGTGAAATAACGAGCTAGTTACTATTTATTTATACAATTGAAACGATGTTGAAAGGGGGATCGTAGCGTTTCGGTTCGTTTTCTAAGGTAAGTTTCAACGTTAGTTAGTTGTTGTCAAATGAATTTTCCTAGTTTTGAGAGTGGCAAAGAAAAAGAAAAAAGGAATAAACTTAAGGAGGAGTTAGCATGAGCGTTACACGCTTACCGTTGACAGGACAAGAATATATCGAAAGTCTAAAAGATGATCGTGAAGTTTGGATTAATGGAGAGAGAGTAAAGGACGTTACGACGCACCCAGCGTTTAGAAACGCTGTACGTTCAATTGCTAGAATGTACGATGCGTTACATGATGAAAAGACGAAAAGTATTTTAACGCGTGATACAGACACAGGAAACGGCGGGTTTACGCAGCGCTTTTTCCGTACGGATAAAACGAAAGAAGACCTCGTAGCAACGCGTGATGCAATTGCAGAATGGGCGAAGCTTACGTACGGACAAATGGGTAGATCACCTGACTATAAAGCGGCGTTCATGGGTACGTTAGGTGCTGACCCTGATTTCTACGCACCGTATCAAGATAACGCACGTCGTTGGTACAAGGAAGCACAAGAGCGCAACTGGTACTTTAACCACGCGATTATTAACCCGCCAGTTGACCGTAACAAACCACTTGAAGCGGTAAAAGACGTTTTCATCCGTGCAGTCGGTGAAACTGACGAGGGAGTTATCGTAAGTGGGGCGAAGATGGTTGCGACAGGTTCTGCGATTACGAACTATAACTTCGTTGCAAACTACGGTGCATTACCGATCGAAGATGAAGATATGGCACTCGTATTCGTTGTAGAGATGGATACACCTGGTGTAAAACTTATTTGTCGTCAGTCGTATGAAATGCAAGCGGCAGTTTACGGAAGCCCGTTCGACTATCCGTTAAGTAGCCGCTTCGATGAAAACGACGCTGTACTCGTATTCGATGAAGTACTCATTCCGTGGGAGAATATCTTCGTTTACAAAGATGTTGAAAAAGCGAACAACTTCTTCCCACTCAGTGGATTCATTAACCGTTTCACGTTTCACGGCTTAACGCGCCTAGCAGTAAAGATGGACTTCGTCGTTGGTGTCTTATTAAAAGCGATTCGGACAAACGGTACGGATCAATTCCGTGGCGTACAAGCGAATGTCGGGGAAGTAATCGCTTACAGAAATATGTTCTGGGCGTTAAGTGACTCGATGTCGATGAATCCGGATCCAGGTGCGAACGGAACGTTGCTACCGAACTTAACAGCAGGACTAGCATACCGCGTCTTTATGAACAAAGGATGGGCAGAAGTAAAAGAAATTATCGCAAATATTGTTGCAGGAAACTTAATCGTGCAGCCGTCGAGTGCAGAGGACTTAAAGCATGCTGACTTACGTCCGTTAATCGATCGCTTATATCGAGGATCGTACGGAATTACAGCGCACGAGAAAATTAAAGTTGTTAAACTTTTATGGGAAATCGTCGGTTCCGAATACGCAGGACGTCACTTCTTATATGAGACGAACTACTCTGGAAACCACGAGAACATCCGCTTAGAAAACTTAGTCGTTGCTCAAGATTCAGGAATGGCGGACGAGTTTATCGGATTCGCTGAGCAGTGTATGAATGACTACGACTTAGATGGATGGACGAATGACACGTGGATTAACCCAGACGACGTATCCATTTTGAAAAAAATTCAACAGTAATACGTAACGAACGTAAAGATCGCTAAGCAAGCTTGGACGAAACGTTCGGGCTTGCTTAGTTTCCACTAACCGATAGAAAGGAATAGACGCGATGAAAACATGTTTTATAAAAAACAAACATAGTCACTATTTCCAGTTGCACGCAGAGCCTTGTGTACTTGCGATCGGTTTTTTTGACGGCGTCCACGTCGGTCATCAAAAAGTAATTAAACGAGCTGTACAACAAGCGAAGCAAATGAATATGAAAGCAGCCGTTATGACGTTTTTGCCACACCCGAAAGAAGTCATAAGTCGTGGCAAAGAATGCGTCGATATGTTGACGACGTTTACGCAGAAAGAACGAGTAATCGCCGATCTCGGTGTCGACTTATTGTACGTCGTGCAATTTAACAAAGATTTTGCGTCTATTGCCCCAGAACAGTTCGTTCAAGAGTACTTATGTGCTTTACAAGTGAAGCACGTCGTCGTCGGTTTTGATTTTACGTATGGAAAGTTTGGTAAAGGAAATGTTTTTACGTTAGCGAAAGACGGTAAAGGAAATTTTAACGTTACTGTCATTGAAAAACTGGCGTATAACGAAGAGAAAATAAGCTCAACCGCCATTCGGCAGAAAATTCGTGATGGCGACATCGGCATGGCGAACCTTTATTTAGGACGCGAATTTGAAACGACCGGGTTCGTGCAGTTTGCTGAACAAAATAAACTTGTCATTAACAATATTCAACACGTTTTACCAGAGACAGGTTATTACGAAATTATTATGAAATATAAAAAGATATTAAAACGAACGATCGCATACTGTAATCGCGAAGATGGTGAGCTTTATGTTGAAAGCGATCGCACGGATCGCACGCTCTTACATTTACGTGACAACGACCAAGTGACCGTTATTTGGCAAATGAATGCCGAACACCTTTTCGTCGCTCGAACTATTTATGTACGTAAGCCGATCGATACATTCCAATGGCTTGATTATTCATTATAAACGCACTTATTTCATTCATATCTTTATTTATATATTTGTTGCACTTATTTTCCTATCCTATCGTTAAAAAAACGAAAGTACCATTGTACAATCGTTTTTTTAAATATTTGTTTTATACTTTTAGGAGGTGCAAGACTTAACTTCGTAGTACTGCAGTTTTGTAATTCTAAAATGTGAAACGTGAAAAAATCAAAACAACGGAGGTAAAGAAACATGAGCGATGTAATGAGAATTGGTCGAGTGGAGTTACGTGTGTTGGATTTGGAAGAGTCAGTCGATTACTACACAAACATTATCGGGTTGGAAGAAATGGGACGTGACGAAAACCGAGTGTACTTGAAAGCGTGGGACGAGTACGATCACCACAGTGTCATTTTACAAAAGTCAGACACTGCTGGAATTGACCACCTCGCTTTTAAAGTGAAAAACGATGAGGCACTAGCGAAACTAGAAAAGCGTGTCGAAGATTTTGGTTGTACGTTATCTCGGGTTTCTGAAGGAACGCGCCTTGCGGAAGGGCAAGCGATCCGGTTTACGATTCCGACAGGTCATAACGTAGAGTTGTACACAGAAATCGAACAAGTCGGAACAGCTACGGGAGCGTTTAACCCAGATCCGTGGCCAGAGAATTTAAAAGGAATCGCACCGCACCGTTTTGACCATACGTTACTAACGGGTGACGATATTGAAACGGTCACGCGCTTCTTTACGGAAGTGCTCGATTTCCATCAGACGGAAAAAATTATTACCGTAGACGGTGAAGTAATGGTCGGAAGTTTCTTGTCTTGTACGAACACAGCACATGATATCGCTTTTGTAAAAGGACCGGATGCAAAGTTACACCATGCGGGTTTTTATGTCGACAACTGGTATGACGTATTGAAAGCGGCGGACATTTTATCCCGCAACAAAGTAGAAATTGAAGTGACACCGACGCGTCACGGAATTACGCGTGGACAGACGGTATACTTCTTCGATCCGTCCGGTAACCGAAATGAAGCGTACTGTAGTGGATACATGAGCTACGCTGACTTCCCGACGATTACGTGGACAGAAGATGAAATAGGAACAGGAATTTTCTATCACCGTCGCGAGTTAGTCGAATCGTTCAATAGTGCACTCACATAAAAAATAAATGTGTACAGAGCTTACAGGGGGTACGGGAAAGAAGAGGTGGCAAGCAATTTCGCCACTTCTTTTTTAATTGTCAAAATGGGGAGAAAGGTAAGGGCGCGGCTCTTTCAATGAAAACTGCAGTTTATTGCCGTGATTGCTTCCTATTACGAGTTGCAGCTTCTACAGTTTTACGAAAATCGCCCAAAATGTTTCGCTCCCCCTCAACACGATTAGACAGAACCGCATTTCTGTTTCAAACTCCGTTCCCGCTTCCAACAGGATCGTGAAAAATCGCGATTCTGTTTCAAACTCTTCTCTGGATTGCAACAGGATCGTGGAAAATTGCAATCCTGTTTCAAAACTGGCTCTGGATCGCAACAGGATCGGGAAAAATCGCAATCCTGTTTCAAAACTAGCTCTCGATCGCAACAGGATCGTGAATAATCGCAATCCCGTTTCAAACTCTTCTCTGGATCGCAACAAGTTCGGGAAAAACTACATTCCTGTTTCAAATTTCCCCTAGGACCCTATACACGTTTCGGAAAAACTGCAATTTTGTCCGCGCCATCGACACACAAACGGAAAAAACACGACCATGTAGAGGCAAAAACGCCACAAACAAAACTCGCCCCCACAAACAAAACTCGCCCCCACAAACAAAACTCGCCCCACTATTCGATACGCTCAAATAATTGAGCCATACCGAACAGCGGGACGACATCTTTACGCTTTTACGCTCACGACTACATTACGAGCGGTAGTTTTTATACGGCATTGGATTCCAGACACGATAATCTAAATCACCATCATGGAGCGCATCTGGTACATCGTTTAAAATTCTTAGCGCAGTCTCTAATTCTTTCTCAGCTTCTTCACGATCTTGATACATAAACTCATCCGATGCTTCTTCAGGCGCCTGTTTTACTTTCTCCTCAATATATTCGACGACCCACTCTTGCTGCTTTCGCATCGTATCGCGCGCCTCCGACCTCCACTCCGGCTGCAGCGTACGATTTATATCGGTTAAGTACGTTACCTCATCGTAAATTTCCTTATAAATGCGGTCAGCGTTCGCGCGTGCATCGTTAATTGCCGCTTGTAAATCTTCAATCGTCATTTCTTTTACTTCGACCGGACGGGCCCGCTTCGTTCCGCCTAAGTTGTTGTACTCAGAGTAGAATGGGAAAATGCTCTTAATTGTATTACCGACCGGGTTAATCGACTGCCCGTCTTCGTCTGTACCTTTCGGTTGTACCCCTTGCATCGCAATTCGCGCCGATTCCGGACGGACGATTTCTTTCGGTGGGACGATTCCATGGCGTAACATTTCACGAATGCCGGTCCCGGAAATATTTATCCGATAACGTTCATCATGCGGACACGTCTGCTGCGTGCCGAGACTGTCACATCGCGTGCAATAAAACACTTCGTAGAATAAGCGAACGTCAATGCCAAGCTCCTCGGGATTAAACTCATCGAAAACTGTATGGCTCGCATATTTATCGTAAAAGTCGCCAATTCCCGCATGATCTCGTCCGATTAACGCATGCGTACAACCGTAGTTTTTCATGATGAGTGCGTGTAAAACTGTTTCACGTGGCCCTGCGAAAATGTACGTCACACGTAGTGGCGCCATAATTGTCCGCTCTTTCGGATAATACGTATCAAGGACACTACGATATGCAAGCATACGGAACTCATGTCGTGTATATTCACGCTTTGCCATCTCCACGAGTGGCTGAACGAGCAATCCATCAAGCTCCTCTAGTGCATTGCGGTGAATATATTCATGTCCGCGGTGTAGCGGGTTTGCTCCCGTAATAAATCCACCGACAGAAGTAAACTTCTTCTCCTCATAAAATAAATGCCACGTATCTTTCGGCTCTAAACGGAGTGACTCAAAAGGTCCCCAGTTGACACGGCGTAATACTAACAACTCTCCACCTAGAGCAATATCTCCCATGCGGCGATAAATCGCATCAACACCTGGATGCGAGCGATCCGTCGTGCCGAATAAATGTTGTGCACGATGCGCACGGTCGTATGAAAATAAATCGCTAATCGTTAAAATGGCAACTGGCTCGGACTCATGGTCAACGAGTGCAACTTCATCACCAACAGAGAGAGATTTAATTATTTCTGCATTTCGCTCACCGACAGGTGCGAAACTAAGTGGCACAGGCCAAACGAGACCGTTTTTTAACCGTCCAGTCTCTAACACAGAATGGTAATCTGCTTCAGTCATAAAACCTTTATTCGGGGAAAGTACCCCTGTTCCGATCATTTCAATCGTAATGATTGCTTCAAGGTCGATCATAATTTTTTGTAGATTACGCGCTCGTTCCATCTCCTCTTCGAACTTGTCGCTATCTACCATTTGGTTTACTAACGCTCCACCGTGTGGCTGTTGTGCATAGTTTTCAAAATGTAGTTGTTCAAGTTTTACTGCACACATACTTCTTCCCCTTCCTTTCAAACATCATGACAAACGTCCATCTCGGACTGTCATTTGTTCGCAATTAATAGAATTGTTCGTTTATTTGAAAAAGTAAGCGGTATCATTAATTGCATTATAACATAAAAGTTTACTTGTAAAATAGTATTTAAAACTATTACATACATACAAAAAAATTTCATCATAAATAACGTGTGCCAAGTATGGTATACATTTTGTCAGTATCGATTCATTTAATTTGTATCGCTCAAAAATGTTTATTAAGATTTTTTCATAAAAACTGCGCGTTTCCGTTTTGTAGCGCTCCATCGAAAATGAATAAGTTACGCCGCTTGTGATTAGCATAATTTTACAGCGCGACGCAAGCTTGTGCTAACGAAAAGTTTTTTGTCCGAAAGCTATCGTTCTTTTACGACGACGCGGTCTCTACCGAGCGATTTTGCTTCGTACACTGCTTGATCGGCAAGTTGTATAAGTATCTCTTTTTGCTCGTGAGGTTTCGGTACGATCGTTGCCACACCGACACTCGCTGTAACGATCTCCTTATTGTAAGCGCCATGCTTATCGTATGCATCGTGCCCATCGAGTTTATCGTGAGTATCGTAAACTTCATGCCTACCTTTAACATTACGACTATCCTCCGACAACGTTCGTTTTATCCGTAACGCCTTTACACGCTCTCGAACGATATTGGCAACACGAACAGCTGTCTTGCTATCTGCATTCGGCAGAATGATGACAAATTCCTCCCCACCGTATCGCGCAACTAAATACC
>DATGRY010000031.1:0-35922 GCA_035303165.1 Pseudogracilibacillus sp. | reverse complement strand
GCTGTACAAACATCTGTCCCACCACTAATGGAAGCGATCCATAAATCTTTTTTAACATGCTCATAGCACCAAGCAAAACCTTCTGGTGGTAGCGGAGAGCCGGTTGAACTAATACTTCTTAAATGTTGTAAGTCATACGTTTCTTTCGGTGAAATGCCACTTTTCATCGTATGGGTAATGTAGCTTGCACTCGTACCGAATATATTCATTTTCGTTCTTTCGGCAAGTTCCCATAAAAATTCCGCGTGTGGGTATTGTGGATTTCCATCGTATAAAATGATCGTACTACCTGCAAGTAGTCCACCGACGAGGAAGTTCCACATCATCCATCCTGTCGTCGTATACCAGAAAAAGCGATCGCCACGATGTAAATCAACGTGAAACGATACTGCCTTATAATGTTCAAGTAATATACCACCTTGACTTTGCACGATCGGCTTCGGTCGTCCCGTCGTACCAGATGAAAATAAAATCCAGAGCGGTTCGTTAAACTCGACGTATTCGTACGTCAATATCGGGTTATTCGTACGACTTGTCGCATCTTCCCACATGATCGGTTCCATTAACTTGCTCGTATCTGGTTTTTTTTGTAAGTATGGAATGACGATCGTCGCTTCGAGCGTCGGCAATTTTTTTTGGATGGCGCTGACGACGTCTGTGCGGTCGAACGGTTTTCCACCGTACGTATATCCATCGATCGTAAACATTACTTTCGGTTCGATTTGGGAGAAGCGATCGATGACGCTTTGTGTACCGAAATCGGGTGATGCACTCGACCAAATCGCACCTAAACTTGCTGTTGCCAAAAAAGCGACGACGGATTCATATGTATTTGCTACGTAAGCGACGACGCGATCCCCTTTTTGGACACCGAGCTCTTTCAACGTATGTTGCATTTGCGCCGTGTCATTGTACAGTTTTTCCCAACTAACCTCAGCTAATTGTCGCGTTTCTGTACAATGAATAATTGCCGGGTCGTCGTTATTTTTTTGTTTGAAAATATGTTCCGTATAGTTAATATGTGCATTCGTAAACCATTTTGCACCTGGCATCGTGCGTGACGTTAAAACGGCATCATACGGTGTCGTCGATGTCACATCGAAATAGTCCCAGATCGACTCCCAAAATTGTTCGATCTCCGTAACGGACCATTGCCACAACGAGGCGTAATCTGGAAATTGTTCGTTCGTTCTTTTTTCCAATTCCTTGACGTACGTTTCGATATTCGCACGTTCTAGCCACGGTGCAGATGGTTTCCATAAAAGTGTTCCTTCTTCGATAAAACTCATACATATTCCCTCCATTTCAGACGAACAATGTTACTTTTATTATAGGAAAGGGAACTGGCCGTGTAAAGATAAGCTCTGTACAGCCGGGAGAGAATTTTGTTCACTTCACGTTCGAAAATCGTAGTATAATAGAGGGAAATAGTCGTAATTATGTTCGTTCGAGACGTTGTTTGTAATGGAGAAAGGGATTTTGCAATGAAACGTACAGTGGCATTATTACATGCATGGCTTCCAGTGTTTTTTATGATGAGTGTCATTTTTTATTTTTCACATCAACGAGCGGCAGAATCTAGTAAGTTAAGTGGCTCGCTTACAGAAGCCGTCGCTATTGTGATAGAAGCGCTCGTTCCTTTTATGACGATTGATAGTGAGTTTCTTCACTTTTTCATTCGAAAAGGTGCGCATTTTACGGTTTATTTCATTCTCGGTGTAACACTAATTCGCGCGTGTTCGATTTATTTTGCACGGAAACGACGAGCGTTATATGCATTTATTATCGCATGTTTGTATGCAATTTCTGATGAAGTGCATCAGTTGTTTATACCGGGTAGAAGTGGGGAAATTGGAGATGTACTTATCGATAGTTTCGGTGCACTTATCGGTATATTCATCTACTTGCGAATAAGACGGAAGTTTTGCAGATGAGCGAATTTCTGTACAAAGTTCAAGCAATAGTACGATCAATATATAGAAGTATAGTTAAGGTTACTAAAATTTATCCTTATGTTAGCACAGTAGTAGTTTGAAAAATTAGTAGACACCGAGTGAACATGCGGATGTGGAGTTGAGGTTTGGGCAAAACGAAATGAAAAATAGCTATCGTATACGTCGTACGGTGGTATTGTGAGAAACTTTGGAGGTGCTTCGGCTGATGGGAAATGTTTGTGAGTTTTTTCGCGCAAGTGTGGAGGATATGTGGCGAAATGTGAAACAGTAAAGTCTATTTTTGCAAAACTGTATAGGGTCCGCCTCGAAATGTGAAACAGCAAAGTCTATTTTTACAAAACTGTATAGGATCCGCCTCGAAATGTGAAACAGAAAAGCCCCTTTTCGCAAAACTGTAGAGGATAATACGTCAAATAAGAAACACTAAATTGTGTTTGCCGAAGAGTGTAGAAGCAAGAACATACGTTTCGCAGTGGTGGTAGGATGCAGTTTTACGAAGTGAGAAAGCAGAAGAAAGGAACGATAATATGGTGAATGTGATGCAATTAGCGGCGCAGTTAGAAGAAGAAATGATTGCGATCCGGCGCGATTTACATATGTATCCGGAAACGAGTATGAAAGAAGAACGAACGGTTCGAGTCGTCACGGACTATTTAACGAAATTAGGGATCGACTATGAAATCGTCCCGCACGGTGGCATTATCGGATATATTCACGGAAAAAATGATGGGAAGACGGTCGTGTTGCGGGCGGATTTGGATGCGTTACCGATGCAGGAGTCGCCACGTAATTTGCGATTTGAAAGAGAAGTTGTGTCGAAAGTAGATGGAGCAGCGCATATGTGTGGTCACGACGGGCATACGGCGATGTTGTTGGGAGCAGCGAATATATTGCAGCAATTGCGCCATACGTTTTCGGGTACCGTTTTGTTAGCATTTGAACGAGGAGAAGAAAATGGGCGCGGTATTTTCCGCTTGTTAAAACGACTCGTTGAAATTGGGGCAGATACCGTTTGGGGCATTCATTTGAAAAACGATTTGCCGGCCGGAACGATTTCTGTCGATCCGGGTCCACGAATGGCAGGTGCGTTTCCGTTCGATGTGAAAATTATCGGTAAAGGCGGGCACGGCTCGCGGCCTGATTTAGCGAGTTCACCGATCGACTGTTTCGTCGATTTTTATAGCGATTTAGAATGTGCACGTCTCCGTGTGTTAAATCCGTTTGAACCAGTTACATATTCAATCGGAAAATTAACGGCAGGAAGCGCACCGAATGTCATTCCGAATGAGTTGCAGTTTAGTGGAACAGGCCGTTTTTTACATGAAGCTCAAGGAGAGCAAATGCTGGCGGAATTTAAACGACTGTTACGTATATCTTGTGAAAAACATCAATGTACGTACGAGTTTGTCGAAGAACCGTTTTTAATGCGTTTACTCGTCTATAATGATGAACGATGCGCCGCGCTTGCCCATGCAGCAGTGGAAAAAGTGCTCGGTCATGAGGCAGTCATTCATTATCCAGCGTGGATGGCTTCGGAACCGTTTGGCTTGTACCAACGATATTTTCCCGGTGTTTTTGCATTTTTAGGAATTAAAAATGAAGAAAAAGGAACAGGGGCGGAACATCATAACGAACATTTTGATATCGATGAGGACGTATTGAAGCTAGGAGCAGCTGCTACTGTGCAATATGCGCTTGATTTTTTTGAAGCGGATATTTCGCCGGAACAGGAAAGGGAAACGCGCAACGTGCGGCAGTTATTTGCGGATCTTCATATCCCAATTTATGAACCGGAAAAAGAGAACCGTTCGTAAACATCTATTTTTTCATTTCAAAAATAGTTTCATTGCTTACGTCTGTTTAAATTGGACGGTTATTGCAACGGTTTATAAACGGTACGTATTGCATTTAGTTTCGTTCGTTTTTTATATGAGGGCACTGACTATCTTTATAAAAAATGAAACGAACCGCTAGTGCCGATAGAGATTTTTCTTTCCGAACTAGCGGATCATTTTATAACGTTCGGACGTTTTGAATGAACGTTTAAAAATGAATAGTTTAATCAAGTATACGCCAGTCGATCGGTTCGAGACCGTGTTGTTGTAAAATATCGTTTGCTTCTGAAAAGTGACGGCAGCCGAAAAAGCCATTATACGCTGATAGTGGACTAGGATGTGCAGCACGTAAAATGTAATGTTTCGTTTTATCGATTAATATTTCTTTTTGCTGCGCTGCCCGTCCCCACAACAAATAAACGATCGGGTGATCCTTTTCGTTTAATGTCGTAATAACTTTGTCTGTAAATTGTTCCCATCCTTTTTTTCGATGCGAATGTGCTTGGCCGCGCTGGACGGTGAGGACGTTATTTAATAATAACACACCTTGTTTCGCCCAACTTTCTAAATTGCCATGTGTCGGTGTTGGAACGTTGAGATCCGCAGCAAGTTCCTTAAATATATTGACGAGAGATGGTGGTTTTTTTACACCACGTTGTACGGAGAAACTAAGTCCGTGTGCTTGATTCGGTCCGTGATACGGGTCTTGTCCGAGAATGACGACTTTTACGTTTTCATACGGTGTATAATGAAGTGCGTTAAAAATGTCGTACATCGACGGGTAAATCGTTTTCGTTTTATATTCTTCCATTAAAAACTGGCGTAATTGTATGTAATAATCTTTGTTAAATTCAGCTTGTAAAAGAGGTGCCCAGTCATTTTTTAAAATTTGTTTCGTCATTGTTTGTGCCTCCTACGTCCAATAGTAGACATTATTATTCTATCACATTTTAACCGATCGTATAGAAGACAGTCTTATAACTTAACTCATCAATAAAGTTAATGTATAAATAAAGAAACTTAATTAATTTAAACATTTATATTGAAATACTTAATAACAATTGCTATAATCTTATTGAAAGGTGGAATTGTCATGACATATCCAGTTATTCATTCGTGTCCAGTTTGCCAGCATGAGTTATACGTAAAAAAACTGCAATGTTCCCAATGCAACACGACGATCGAAAATGAATTTTCGTTATCGAAGTTCGCAGCATTTTCAGAAGAACAGCTGAAATTTATTGAAGTGTTTCTCCTTAATCGCGGTAATATTAAAGGGGTAGAAAAGGCGTTACATATTTCGTATCCGACAGTGCGCAATCGGTTAAACGAAATTATTGCATTGCTTAGACAATCGGAAGATGTCGATGAACGGGAAGAAACGGAAATAATCGATCAAGTAGAAAGTGGCGAACTATCTGTTCAGGAGGCGATTGATTTATTAAAAGGAAATAAAGGAGGGTAGTGTGCAATGAATGAAGAAATAAAACGAATATTACAGATGGTGGAAGCGGGCAAACTTTCATCCGATGAAGGGTCGCAATTAATTGCGGCATTAGATGAGCGAAAGACGAACTCGTCTCATGCCACATCTGCTTCCGGGAAGATGCTACGGGTTCGTATACAGGATGGCGATGCAGAACGAGTAAATGTAAACATCCCGATTCAACTCGTACAATTTTTACTGAAAATGGGTCATGGGATCGCTTCGCACATTCCGGAAGCAAAACCGTATGTCGAACAAATTGAAGTCGAGACGATATTAGACGCAATTGACCGTGGGATCGATGGGAAAATTGTCGATATCCAATCGGATGAAGGGGAAGTAGTAGAAGTTTTTATTGAGTAAACATCGTTCGGTCTAGCCGATGTGTATGTACATTAAAAGTAATTGCAGTTATTCATATGGACGACAGTTTGTATAACATATCGAATGAATACGTACTTTCGTGCAAGTTTGTTAGCAGTTGAACGAAAAGTTTCGTACTCGTAGATTCATCATGAACAGGCGATTTCGCTCTATTGTTATTGGGTGAAAGCGCCTTTTTATATTCTATTCTGTAGTCGTTATTACGGCCGATATGGGGAGACGAAACGGTTATCTTTTTCGAAGAAACGCCACGGATAACGTGCGGCTTCTCCGCTATTTTTAATACCGATTCGTGGGCTTGTCTCGATCTGTTCGACCCGTTCATTTCTTGCAATGTAGAGCGGTTTTTTTGTCCAATGATGTCCATAATATTCGTTCGTAATTTGGAGCGCTTCTGTTAATTTCCCCGGTCCATTCGTTAAATGAGTTTCTTTCATCGATGAACCGCGATTTTTACGCATCAACTCTAACCCAGCGACAGGTTCGACAGCACGAATGAGAACGGCATGCGGTACGCCGACAGGACCGCTTACGACGTTAATGAGAGTATGCGTATGCATCGTGTACGAATAGACGTGCCCTGGTTCGTGAAACATAATTTCTGTTCGCTTCGTACGTCGGTTATTAAAACTGTGGGCTGCCCGATCGCATTCGCCAAGATACGCCTCCGTTTCAACGATGCGCCCGATTAACGTGCCCTGTGGCAGTTCATGAACGACAAACTGTCCGAGTAAATGTTGAGCAAGCTGTAATGTGTCCATATGAAAAAAACTTTCTTCTATCGGTTGCAAGAAAACATCCCCCTTATTTTACGCTCTATCTATTTTACCATAACGTCCCTTTAAACGTAGGAATCATTGTTGAAATTAGTTACTTTTAACGTAACGTCTTGCAGTACACAATATGAATAATCCGTTAAGCGAAAAGAGCCATCCTAATTCGCCCATCATGGCCGGTAATATACGGCTCGGCGGAGGTATACATTACTCCTGTCAATTTATTCGAATATTATCCTTTTTTCTATTATCCGAAAAAAGGAAATACGTGATACAATAAAAATAGTAGGAAATCGATGAATCGACAGCGAAATATGAAACACTAAAGTGATTTTCCGCAATACTGTAGAGGATCAACGGCGAAATATGAAACACTAAAGCGACTTTTGGCAAAACTGTATAGGATCGACAGCGAAATGTGAAACATTAAATCAATTTTCCACAAACGTGTATAGGGTAGACCGCGAAATGAGAAACATAACCGCGCTTTTAAGCGAAGCTAGTGCAAGTTTTGTATCTTAGACAGCTTTCAATCAATGAAAGCGCAAGTTTTTTTATTACGAACTTTTAACAATACGAATGGATGCGTAGCAGTAACTATATGACAAAAAAGGTGTGATTAGTATCGTGCAACATGAATCATGTTCTCATACTCCATCGGGTAGCAACCGTCACCCCGGAGCAGGTTGTGTTTCCCGCGTGCCGATCTTTAACCACTTGGAAGAGGAACAGTTACAAGAAGTGATGAAAACAGTACGACATCGCTCGTTAGCAAAACACGAATATTTGTACAGCGCGGGCGATACGTCTAACAGTTTATACGTCGTCAACCGCGGGAAAATAAAAATTTTCCGCCTTTCAGAATCTGGTAAAGAACAACTCTTACGCATTTTACAGCACGGTGATTTTACAGGAGAGTTAGCGTTGTTTCAACAGGCGGAACACGAAGCGTACGCAGAGGCGTTAACGGAAACAGAAGTGTGCGTCATTCATCGCGACGACTTTCAACAATTATTAATGAAATATCCGACGATTTCGCTGAAAGTGTTAACGGAATTTGCGAATCGACTCGATTACGTCGAAAAACAGACGACACTATTTGCAACAGAAAAGGTCGAAACACGTATTGCCCACTATTTACTCGCTTGTTTAGAGGAGCAACAACGGGACGACGGTGTTATCGATTTACCGATGAGTAAAAAGGATCTCGCATCTCATATCGGAACGACACCTGAAACAGTAAGCCGACGTCTCCGCGAATTTGAAGAAGCAGATCTTATCCGGCAAGAGGGGCGACGCCGCATAATTATTTTACGTGAAGAAGATTTATTACACGTCTGATGCGGCCACCCCATACGTCATCATAAAAGGGGAAAACTGTAAAAACATTCCGTCGGGCAAACTACCCATCCATTGCGCGGAACGAAAGTCCTCATAGTGTCAACGGACTAAAATGAGCAGTAACTTTCGGAGTTGGTCGTCTCCTTAATGAGCCGGAACGAATTGAAACATATTCGAATAAATAAAAATAATTTCGATGAAGGTGATAAGATGTACGTCTATCGAGAAGAAGATATTCGTCGGATCGATGCGACGGCAGAGTCGGAGGGATTTTCACTTTTTACGTTAATGGAAAATGCCGGACGTAACGTAACAGAACGTATCGTTCCATTTTTAAAAAAAGAGGATCGAATTGCTATCATCGCCGGAACTGGAAATAACGGTGGGGATGGGATCGTCATCGCCCGTTACTTGCAACTAGCGGGCTATGACGTGTCGCTTTTTTTTCCGCTCGGTGAACCGAAAACAGCTGTCGCACAGCGACATTTTACCTTTTATAAAAAACAGCAATATAACGTAACAGATTGGCATGAGAGGGGGACGTACGATGTTATTATCGATGCACTCCTCGGAGTTGGCGTAACATTACCGTTACGGGAACGTGCCGTACAAATCATCACGTGGTGTAATGAACAAGATGCGCTAAAAATCGCCATTGACATACCAACAGGAACGGAGGCGGACAGTGGATACGTCGATGAACAGGCAGTTTTTGCAGCTCATCAAACGATTTGCCTTCACGGCTATAAGCAGTCTGCTTTTTTACTCCCGGCAAAACGTTATTACGGAAAGGTCACGGCTGTTTCGATCGGCTTGAAAGAAACAGGTACTGTAAAAGTAATATCGGAAGAAGACGTGAAAGCAACCCTTCCGCTACGGGATGAAAATGCGCATAAAGGAACGTACGGCACGAGTCTACTTATCGCCGGGTCAGATGAAATGCCGGGCAGTGCGTTACTTTGTGCCATCGGAGCGATTAAATGTGGGACGGGTAAACTGACAATCGCTACGACGAAATTAGCGACAAATACAATCGTTCAAGCGGTTCCAGAGGCGACGTTTATGCACGATGGGATTGAGCGCCTTGTAGACGGTGAATGGGATGAAAAAATAGCCGCAGTAGGAATCGGTCCGGGATTAACAGATAGACGAGCCATCGATCGTGTTTTTCACACATTACGTGACGTGCCGATACCACTCGTCATCGATGCGGGTGCTCTTTATAAGCGCAACGATTGGAAGCGCGATGGTCCGACCATTTTGACACCTCATCCTGGTGAAATGAGTCGACTTACAGGCATTTCAGTTCGACATATTGAAGCAAACAGAATGGAAGTGGCCAGCACATTCGCAAAGGAAAACGATGTCACGGTCGTCTTAAAAGGTGCTCATACAGTCGTCGCCTTTTCAGACGGCAGAGTAGCTATAAATATGACCGGAAATAGCGGGCTCGCTAAAGGAGGAAGTGGCGACGTATTAACTGGCATGATCGTCAGTATGTTAACGACACATGAACATGTTGCAGATGCAGTGAGAAACGCTGTATATATTCACGGATTGTGCGCTGATCTTTGGAGCGAACAATATAGCGAAGAAAGTATGGTTGCTTCTGATTTCCGCACCCTTTTACCAAAACTGATGCATCACCTTCAAAGCAAAGAAGTGGATGAAAGTTAGATAGTATGACTAAGCGTGACAAAACTCTTTCTCGATCTGTCAAACTGTTTCACACTCTCGATGGATGAAGCATTACTATTGAATCGAAATATGCAAACTTAGTTTATCCACAGTAGTGACGATCGTTTCATCGTTCGTGATGCACTTATTAATTTGCCACGTTTCGTCTATTTTCGCATAAGTTTTTCGTACGTGTTTACATACGATAACATTAGTATTCCAATGATGTAAGATGTATCATTGTAAGTGACTCGTCGTCTTATTCGGTACGAAAAGGATAGATGCGCCCGAATATTTAACCTGTTAACTGCCTTTTAGTATGACGCTTTACGTCATGATATAGATTATCGCTTTTTTACTGATGATGAAAGCGAATATAGATAATATGACTTATTACTGATATAGACGTTCCCTCATCTTTCGGTTGAATTTTTGTCCATATTTTACGTTTATGAATGAAACAATGTGGGAAAAAGTATGTACGATGTTTCGTTCGAATGGTATAAACTGTTTATTCCGAATGACTTGTTCGTGTCGGTTTAACGATAAATGTGTAGTCGTTGAAAAGTCGTTGAAAAAACTCACTGTGAGGCCGTTTTATATGAGTATATCCATAGATAACATTCCTAGTGGCGATCGTGATCATTTTATGAAATAAATGGAATAGAAATTTCCTTTTATCATTGTCTGCTAGGTAAACAAGAGGGGGAAAAAAAGATGAAAAAAGCAATATTCATATGCGCTTGTGCGTTGCTACTAGTCGCTTGTAAAGCGGAGCAACAAGTAGATCGCACGGAAGAAGTAGAAAAGGAAGAAGAAATAGTAACCGAAGAAGTAGAAGAGGAAGTGGACGAGGTAGAAACGGAGCAAGAAAAAGAAGCGCCGGAAAAAGCGGAACGAAAAGAAAGTAAAGAACAACAAAAGAAAACAGACACGAACTCCAATGAAAGTAAAAGTACCGGTGAACAAAAAAAGAAAAGCGAAAAAAATGATGAACAACAATTAATCGATATGGCGAACAAAATTTTCACCGCTCAAAAAAAGAAAGATTTCGACTATTTGGAATCCGTTCGTTCTTCGGGAACGAAAATTGATCGAAAAAATGCGCTGTTTTCGTTCAATAACGTTACGTATCCGCACGAACAACCATTTTTGACAGAAGATGACTTAGGTGAAATTGAGCACCGGTTTGTTCATGAGACCGATGAAGGTTCTATCATCGTCGGATTTGGTATCATTAATTATGAGACAGAATCCAGTTTTACGGTCGATTTTGAGTTTGTAAAGGAAAATGGTAGTTGGAAGATGAACGATATGGATCTTAATAAGTAATGTTCCCATATGTTTACTTTCACTTAGACGGCAAATAACTCCAATGGAGTAAGCTCCCAGTTTACGGGAGCTTTTTTAAAGTGAAAAGGAGTGTAATTTTTAACAAAAAGGTTATATAAAGAGTATTCGCTAGATTTAGCTCGAACGTATAAAAGATACATGTATGTGTACATTAAAAAAATGGATGAAATTGTTTAAATTTAACTTTTTTGTATGGTATACTATAAACCGTATTTTAACAAGCATCTTGATAGTGAGGAGGAAAAACAATGATTCAATCACTATGGAATCGTATGTGGGTTTTGCACGATGAAGTGAAAGATTTGTTTCGCTTTTTTGTCAATCCGACAAAATCAAACTTCGGTAACAGAATGGATTCAAAGGAAACGAATAAAAAACTGTCTAACGATAACGGAAATGGCGGCGACGATGAAGATAGAAGTTACTCGAAAGCACAGTTAATTGGCTTATTTTTAGGTCCGGTCTTATTTATCTTTATGTTATTATTTTTTAAACCGTCTGGGCTTTCGGCAGAAGGTATCGCGATCGCTGCTAGTACTATTTGGATTGCAACATGGTGGATTACAGAAGCGGTTCCGATTCCTGTAACATCACTATTACCACTCATTTTGTTCCCGCTTACAGGTGGGTTAGAGGTGGGCGATACGGCATCTGCTTTTGGCGATGAGACGATCTTTTTATTTATGGGTGGTTTTATGATTGCGCTTGCAATGGAAAAGTGGAATTTACACCGCCGTATGGCACTCACCATTATCTCACTTATCGGAACGAATATGAATCGCATCGTCCTTGGGTTTATGGTCGCGACAGGCTTTTTATCGATGTGGATTTCCAATACAGCTACCGCGATGATGATGGTTCCAATCGGGCTTGCGATCATTTATCAAGTAACTGACGCGTTAAAAGATAATCCGAGTGTCGATACGTCGAAAGAAAACTTTGGATTTGGTAAAGCGCTCATGCTCGGTATTGCATATTCAGCCTCGATCGGAGGAATTGCGACGTTAATCGGAACACCACCGAATACGCTTCTTGCTGGTGCGATTAATAAAATGTACGGGATCGAGCTGTCGTTTGCGAAATGGATGCTCTTTGGTGTACCTTTCGCTTGGGTGTTTTTAATTATTGTATGGATTTACTTAGTAAAGGTAGCGTATCCATCGAAGATTAAAGAGTTACCAGGTGGAACGGCTGTTATTGATAAGGAGAAACGTAAGCTCGGTGATGCGTCGACAGAAGAAAAGCTCGTCTTGATCGTCTTTAGTTTAGCAGCTTTTTCATGGATTACACGGACGTTTCTATTATCGAAATTTATCGATGGATTAAGCGACGGTATTATTGCGATGTTTTTTGCTCTCGTATTATTCATTATTCCTTCTGTAAGTAAGAAAGGTGATCATTTACTCGATTGGGAAACAGCGGTAAAACTACCGTGGGGAATTTTACTTTTATTCGGTGGAGGATTAGCGATTGCTTCCGGCTTTGTGAATTCAGGTTTATCGGAATGGATCGGAACACAGTTGACAGGTTTACAAGGTGTAAGCTTACTCATCGTCGTCTTAACGGTTGCTGCTCTCGTTATTTTCTTAACAGAAATTACGTCGAATACGGCGACAGCATCGATGATGTATCCGATTATGGCTTCTCTTGCCGTTGCGCTCGGTTATCATCCGTATGCACTGATGATTGCCGCTGGTGTTGCTGCATCCTGTGCGTTTATGCTTCCAGTTGCAACGCCACCGAATGCGGTCGTTTTCGGTTCTGGATATTTACGCATTCCAGATATGGCGAAAGCGGGCTTTATGTTAAACATTATCGGAGCGATTCTCGTTTCGATTACGATCTATTTCATTTTACCAGTAGCATGGGGCGTAGATCTTACGTCGATTCCACAGTCGATGTTATAATAGGGTGTTAAAAATATAACGGTGTGTCGGAGTGTAAAAACGACACATCGTTTTTATTTAAAAATTTGTCTATAACATAATTTTATGTCAACGTCCGAAAAAAATTTATCGATTTACGACATGAAAAAAGGAAAAATACGTTTGTTTATGATAAATAAAAGTGATTTTCCCCGTTTTGACGCGTGTTTTTAAATTTCGTACACTACAAGTGAACGCGGACATCTACTACGAAAAATAGAGGAGGCAGCGCGTAGTTGATGGGAGCGTACATTTGAGCGAGGGGTGATATTTTTCGGTACGATTAACATTATAACTTCCTTTCTTTGATGTATAGAGTGAGGGAGCGAGCAAAGGTGAGGAGAAGAGATGATTGTACGTGAAAACTAGATGAGGGAACTGATGTATAAGGGAAGTCGCGCATAGTCTATTGCGCGTCAAAGTTTGTGAGGGTAAACCAAAGCTAGGCTTAAAATATGAGGAGTTGGACGGAATCAAAAAAAGTAGGTTCCGTCCATTCTTTGTTCTATTCAATTTTTTATCATCTTCGTTTTAGTAGTATACTTCCTAAGTTAACCGTCATAAGCGCATAGATTAATGTACATTCTATTCTCGATTTTGCTCTAACCGAAAATCAAGCGAGTGATACGTAATTTTCAGAAAGCAAAAGGCTGGCTTTCGTCTAGTTTTACGTCCTTTATAAACTCCTTAACCCTTTATTCTCTTTCTCTGCTCTTATATATTCTTTTTGTCGTTTCCATATGCTACTCGACTGCAAAATTCACTACGAAAGACGCCATATGTTTATGTGAAAAGTGCACAACGTCCTGTCTAAACTCTGTCTTACCGTGAATTTTTCCATCTCGGTGCAACTATGAAAAAATAGACATTACGAAAGGGAACATCGTTGAAGCAAAATGGAGTTAGAACAACTCTCGTAAAAAAATGCTTACTTAGCTAAACTCCGTTCATCTTTATTTTATGTTTGTCTTATTTTCCTTTGTTATGAGAAAAGGGCGAGAAAAATTTTCAAACAGTTGAACGTTCAAAATAAGAGCGGAGAGAGTGTTTTGTTTTTTTGTCTTTATCGGAACGTGCTACAATATGGAGTGGGAAAGTAATGAATGGTGTAGGAGAAATGTACATGCATGTAGCGGAAGATCTGACAGTATATCCAATTATCGTTCCGACGAAGTCGTCGCTACGTTCGTATAACTTTTTTCTCGTGGAAGTGTTAAATACATATATTCTCGTCGATGCAGGTGAAAATTCGCCCGATTGTTGGGAAGCTTTGTGCGATGTGTTAGCGGAAAATGGTGTCGAACTGAGCCAAATAGAGGCGATCTTTTTAACGCATAGTCATGCCGATCATATCGGCTTAGTGAATCGAATAGTAGCCCGTCATCCGATTCCCATATATGCACATCCAAACGCGATAAAAAGTTTACGGCGTGATGAAATGTTTTTAAAAGATAGAATAACGAATTTACAAAAAACGTATGAAGAGATGGGTGCAGGAGAAGAAGTTGATAAGGAAGTGTCTCGTCTCTATAAGGCGTTGGAGAAAAACCGTGATGAAGCCGTTTTAGAGCGAATTCACTTTTTACGTGAAGGTGATTCGTTTTTCGGTTTTCGTGTGTTAGAACTATTTGGTCATACGCAAGATCATATCGCGCTTTACGATGAAACGTCCGGCACATTGTTGTCGGGTGATCATCTATTAAAACGAATGACGACAAATGCGCTTTTAGATTTTGACAAGGAAGGCGAGCGTGTTGATGCGCTTTCGATGTATGAAAATAGTTTGCAAAGGATAAAGCGAATACCGTTACGCATCGTTTATCCTGGACATGGAGCATGTATTACAGATCCATATGCGGAAATAAATAGTCATTTACGAAAAATTAATAAACAAGCGAAGCGAATGTTAGAGTATGTCCGTACGGAAACGACGGTAGCGCATGTTGCTAAAGAAATGTATTCGACACGTTATGAACAGTTGTTTCCGCTCGTTATGTCACTTGTCATCGGTCATTTCGATCGTTTAGAACGATTAGGCCGTGTAAAAAAACGACTTGTCGATCGTATATACTACTACCGTCGTATGTGAAAAGTGTAAAGCCATATCCGACTCTGTGCGTAGTCCATATAGAATAAAAAACAACGTTACAGGCTGTATTAATTTATATAATTTCGTTTCATAAAATAGGATAAAGGGTGATATGATGAGGGTGGGAATAATCGGTGGCGGTGCTATTTGTCGCTACGTATTAGAACGAGCAAACGAGGAAAAGCAGCAATCTTTTACCGTCACCAGTGTAGTCGTTCGCGATGTAGAAAAATATGCGGAGCTTGCAGAAACGTACGATGTCTTGTTGTTTGATGATCTGACACAGTTTTTACGAAGTGACATTGACGTCGTCGTGGAAGCGGCGACGATTGAGGCGGCACGAGAATACGTGCCAACAGCATTAACAACTCACGATGTCGTCGTCATTAGTATCGGTGCTTTTAACGACCGTCACTTTTCTACACGTGTATACGATAAGGCAAAAAAATATAAGACGAGATTGTTCGTACCGTCAGGTGCAATCGGTGGACTCGATTTAATTCAACACGTTGCTGCAAGTAACACGGTTGATGAAATATCGCTCGTGACGAAAAAACCAGCTCATACGTTAACGGAAGAGAAACTTAAGGAACAGAAAGTAATATTCGAGGGGACAGCTAGTGAAGCAGTGGCAAAGTATCCACGTAATATGAACGTCTCTGTCGCTCTCGGCTTGGCAGGTTTAGGCTTTTCCAAAACGAGTGTTCAGTTAATTGCCGATCCGACGATTCAAAAAAATGTGCACCATATCGAAGCACGAGGTGATTTCGGTAAAGCGTCGTTTGAAATTGAAAACGAGCCGTTGAAAGAAAATCCGAAATCAAGTTATTTAGCGGCAATTAGTATCGTCGGTACGTTAGAAAATATGAATAAAGCACTCATTATCGGGTAAACGCTTATCGATCGATGACATGGTGATTATATAAAGTTAAAAAAAGATTTATTACATTTGCATTACAGATGACGGAAATACGTGTAAAAGAAATGAAAACGGATAAAGAAATAGGTAGAAACTTGAAGGAGTTGGATGTCATCATGGAAAGAGAAGCTTATTTCGACAATGCAAAATTAATCTTAATATTTCTCGTTGTCTTCGGTCATATGCTTCAGCCGTTTACAAATGACTCCGTTGCAATAAACACGCTCTATACGTGGATTTATACGTTTCATATGCCTGCGTTTATTTTTATCGCTGGTTTTTTTGCGAAAGGTTCCGGCAATATGACATATATTACGAAATTGATGAAACGTTTACTCATACCGTATGTCGTTTTTCAAATTATTTATACTGCCTATTACTTCTTTATCGGAAAAAGTAATTGGTTAACAGATAGCATCTTTTATCCACATTGGTCACTTTGGTTTTTATTCAGCTTATTTTGTTGGCACATATTGTTAATTGTGTACAAAAAAATTCGTCCGAAATATGGGATTGCTATTGCGCTTATCATTGGAGTAGTGATCGGCTACTTTGATCAAGTAGGTCATATGTTCAGCTTATCGCGAACGTTCGTCTTTTTCCCGTACTTTCTCATCGGGTATTGGGCTACACGCCTGCATATAAGACAGTTACAACGCCCATTCGTGCGCGGTGCAGCGGTGATTATCATGACTTTAAGTGCATTCGTCATTTATCTATTACCAGATATTAATACAGGGTGGCTCCTCGCATCAAAGTCGTACAGTACGTTAGGGGTTGAAATGGTTGGTAGTTTCGCTCGTCTTTCGGTCTATATAACGTCTACACTAATGGCTGCATCGCTGTTAGCGTGGATGCCATCGAGGCGCTTTTCATTTACGTATTTAGGAGAGCGGACGTTGTACGTTTATTTATTACACGGGTTTATCGTGCAGTTTTTCCGCCAAACGGACCTACTCCAAATGAACTCATTGCTCGACTTTCTACTCGTCGTCTCCATTTCGTTATTAACCGTGTTCGTCCTGTCGACGAGATGGGTTGTGAGCGTATGGCAACCGCTCATTGAGGGAAGCACGTCGATGTTACGTTCTATATTCGATGACGTTAAGGAAGCAGATGATCGTTCATCATGCTAGTAAAAACTGTTTATGTCCCATTCGTTTTCGTCTAACAAACGATTGACTTTATACCGACAAGGGTATATGATGGTGTGTAGAAAGGAGAGCGCGATGATGGAATATGAACAAGCAATAAAGAACCGTTTAAAACGTGTAGAAGGCCAAATTAGAGGTATTCTTCGGATGATGGACGAAAATAAAGATTGTAAAGAAATTATTACACAATTATCTGCTTCGCGTTCTGCCATTGATCGGACGATTGGTGTCATCGTCAGTGCTAATTTAGTCGAATGTATCCGTAATAAAGACGGAAGCGAAGAACGCACGGATGAAGAAATTGTTCGAGAGGCAGTCGATTTACTCGTAAAAAGTCGATAATAGTATTTTGTAAAAAAAGAGCTACGTGCTCTTTTTTATTTTACTTTTTAAGATGTTGATTCGTGTACACGTTTTACATTGTCGTTTATCGGTGAAAAAACTACCGGCAACTAGAGTAGTACCGGTAGAATTTTTTTACCAAAATAGATAAGTGAAAATAGATTGGAATTCTTCGTACAATTCTTCAACAAATATAGATACAATTATTTTCATAGCGATATAGACGAAAAAGCCATTTACAAAAATAGTACCGACTGAAATGTATACTTTCTGGACATTTGCTTGTTGTTGTGCGGTATGGAAAATAAATAGTGACGGAAAAATAAAAACGAGTAAAAATAAAGAAGTTAATAATAGAAAAAATGTCATTTTTAAGGAACCAGTTAAAGCGAAAACAATGTTTATTAGTTGTAATACGAGAATGGGTGCAATGAAACTACCGAACTTTGACATTAACTGTTTGAATGTATGGCGCTTTATAAATAATGTATCCACTAAAAATGTTCCGACAACGATGGCAGCTACGTAAATGATCATCGTAATAACTAATTTAAAAAAGATTTCCATATACGGAATGTCGATATTGTCCATAGGCATCATACTACGTAATTCTGTCCGAAATATGAAGATAGCTGTTAATGTAAATAAAACAGCGTATAAAATTAAATTTATAATGTCGTAATGGACGTTTCGTTCCGAGAGATCAAACGACGAAGATGGACGACTAAGTATAGCTTTTACGTGACTCCAATACGACTGAAGATGGTTCGAAATATTATCCTTTTGTGTAGTTGAGTGTTGCGTTTCTGTTGTCGCTTGCTCCTGCTCGTTCACTTGCACGTGTTCGGTTTGTTGTATTTCACTCGTTCGCTCATTTTCCCGTTCTAATTCATCGGTTGTAGCCGTTTGTGCATCTTTCTTTTCAATTTTCGTCTGTTCAATTTTCTTTTCCTCGTGTTCACTTATCGTTTGCACCGGCTTTTTATCTACCGTATCACTTTAAGGTTGGAAAGCATAAAAAAAGTAGCATGAGTTTCGTATACTCATGCTACTAAGATCGTTTCTATTCATCTTCTAACAGTGGATATACACCGTCTTCGTCGTGCGTTTCCGTTCCGACGAGCGGTGGATTGAAGACACATATTAAGCGCATATCTTCTTTTCCACCACGTAAGTAATGTTCATCATGTTGATCGAGTGCATACATGGTCCCATCTTTAATCGGATACACTTTTCCATCTTTTACGGTTTCAATTTCTCCGTCACCTGCAACACAATATACTGCTTCTAAATGATTTTTGTAATGGATATGTGTCTCTGTACCTGCGTAAATAATTGTTTCGTGAAAAGAGAAGCCCATATTATCGCTTTTTAACAAGAGGCGTCGGCTCGACCAAGTGTCCGCTTTAACTTCGCGTTCCGTGCCGATAATATCTTCTATATTGCGAACGATCATACTTTATTCCTCCTACATTTTTTGAAATATTCGTAATATATTTTTTAGTCTGACGACTAAATGTATGTTTAGTGTACCACTGCTTCGATACTTTGTTCAATGATCGAAAAGCCTTTTTTAAGTCCAGCCTCGTCGATAATTAACGGTGGTAAAAACTTAAATACTTCGTCTTTCGGTCCAGACGTTTCCATTAATAATCCACGCTTAAAGGACTCAGCACATATTTTTTCTGCTAAACCGACTTTTCCAACAGCTACACCTTGCATCAGACCACGTCCGCGAGCTTCCGCTTTTAACTCGGGATACGTTTCGACGACGTGTTCAATAAAGTTTCGTAACAACGTCGCTTTTTCATCAACTGCTTTTGCGAAAGACTCATCTTCCCAATACGTTAACGCTTCTGTTGCAGCGATGAATGCCAAGTTGTTTCCACGGAAAGTTCCGTTATGCTCGCCAGGGCTCCAAATGTCATATTCTTCTTTAAATAATGTTATGGCCATCGGCAAGCCGTATCCACCGATCGATTTCGATAAACAGACGATATCTGGTTCTATTCCAGCCCGTTCAAAGCTGAAAAATGTTCCCGTACGTCCACAGCCTGCCTGAATATCGTCGACGATGAGTAAAATATCGTATTTTTCGGCTAACTTAGCAAGCCCACGTAACCATTCATCGCTCGCTGCGTTTATGCCACCTTCTCCTTGCACCGTTTCGACGATCATCGCTGCTGGTAAATCGAGACCGCTTCCACTATTTTCTAAATAACTTTCGATTAAAACGAGTGAATCTACTGCGTCATTATATTGATCGAACGGCATAGAGACGGTATGTGTCAGTGGAATACCAGCACCTTTTCGTTTCGATTCATTACCTGTTACAGATAAGGAGCCGATCGTCATGCCGTGAAACCCGTTCGTAAAACTCATTATATTCGTTCTTCCTGTTACTTTGCGTGCCAACTTTAATGCACTTTCAACCGCATTTGTTCCCGTCGGCCCAGGAAACATTACTTTATAGTGAAAGTCCCGCGGTTTTAAAATGATGTCGTTAAATGTTTTTAAAAATTCTCCTCGCGCTTCTGTTGCCATATCTAAACTATGTGTAATCGAATCGTTTTCAATATAGTCAATTAAAATTTTTTTCATCGTTTCATTGTTATGACCGTAATTGAGCGTACCAGCTCCCGCGAAGAAGTCGATATATTGTCTTCCGTCCGTATCCCACAACGTATATCCTTTTGCTTTCGTGAAAACAGTCGGAAAACTACGGCTATAACTCCTTACTTCTGATTCATACTCCTCAAATGTTTGCATCGTAATTGTCGCTTCATCATTCATCGTTGTCGACATAAATTAAATATACCCTCCATCATTTATTAAACGTTTAAAATGGTCCAATTCGATAAGATAATTCCGATTCATGCGCATCATCTGGAAATAGATCTTCTGGAAAACATTCCGTAATGATACAGTCCGTCGCTAGTTTTTTTGCGATTCCTTTAAACAATTTACTCGAAGGAATGTTCGACGGTGTGACAGTTGCCTCCAAATAATGAACGTCTTCTTTTTGGCGAACGTTACGTAACAGTTCGATAATTAACTTCGTCGCCAATCCTTTTCCACGTTGCTCTTTTTCGACACCTACTTGCCAAACGAACAACGTATCGTTACGTTCCGGTAAGAGAAAGCCAGAGACAAAGCCGACAACACGTTCCGATTCACATTCGGCAATGATCGACGTACTACGGAAAAACTTCCCCCACATTAAATAACTGTATGAGGAGTTTACGTCTAACACGTTCGATTCTTTTACGATCCGAAACATGTCACTCCCGTCCTTTTCCGTCGGTTGCCGTAACGTAAACAGTTCTTCTTCCTTCGTTTTGATCACTGTTTTTTCTAATATCGTATTAACGATAATTCACCTCCAGAAAAATTGCATATGTTTATCCTATCGATGAGCAAAAAATAAAGCAAATGCGCATATTGCTCATTAACACGCATTAACTATCCTTAATTATCGTCTCGTGTAAATAATATACTGTTCTCTATGAATCGCTCCGTTATCGTCCGTTTTAACGTGTCATATGGTGAAATGTCTTACAATAACGGAAAAATGGACGTCATAAAACGAATGCATTAACATTTTATTCCATAAAATGGTGTGTTAAGTATGATACAGCTTTTGAACCATAGAAAACAATCCCTTTTCATGGTAAAATTAAGTAAATGCAATAGGGCTGATTGATTCATTCTTTCGTCTAAAGGTTGCATTTTCATTATGAATTAAATCGTGAGGTTATAAGATGGTACCTTCAGAGGATGAAAGATTGTTAGCGATGCTTATTTATGTCACAAGTTTCTTCACCGTTATTATCGGACCGTTACTCATTTGGTTATTGAAACGACAAGAGTCTATATTTATTGATCACCACGGAAAACAATATGTAAACTTCCTTATTTCGTATACGATTTATTTTATTATCGCAAAATTTCTCATAATATTGCTCATTGGAATAGTTTTCGTACCAATCGTTGCCATTGCTGCGTTTATAACTGTAATTGTAGCAGCGATAAAAGCATATAAAGGAGAAACGTATTATATTCCGTTCGTCATACATATTTTTCGATAAATATGTAGACGAGTAGGAGCGGGCAATGTACATTGCTCGTTTTTTACTATGAAACTGCTGGCGATTGCTTATGATGATGTTTCGATTTACTCTACGGTTATAGTCGGAATAGATGCGGCACATATAGTTGTTAGTTTTACACTAAAACTATAGGATAGGGGATAGTTATGTATGCAAGAATTGAAAACGAATGAAAAAATATATATGAAATTGTTGCAGCAGTTCGTCGAGTCGGGCGATGAAGAGTTGTTAACGAAAGTGAAAAAACTTAGTTTAACGTTCGTTAATCGAAACGTTTCGCCCGGGCAAGTCGTGCGCATGCATGCAGATGCATTACAACAAATATATGGCGATGAGCACGATGAAATGGTCCAAACGTTTCCATTTTTAACAGAGGCTTTAGCATCGTACCGGTTAGCTCGTGTTGAGTTTGAACGAGAAATGGATGAAGAAGAAGAACTTCGTTCTGAAATTCAAGTCGCCGCAAATATGCAAAAGACGTTGTTGAAGACAGAAATACCGACGATAGAAGGACTCGAAATCGGTGCAATCAGCGTGCCGTTCCGGCAAATGAACGGAGACTATTACCACTTTGTAAAGAGCGATTGCGGTGTGTTAGGTGTTGCGATTGCCGATGTCATCGGTAAAGGTGTTCCGGCGGCACTTGCAATGTCGATGATTAAATATGCGATGGATAGTTTTTATGAGGAGTCGATGACACCGAACGACATTTTACGTCGTCTGAATCGGGTCGTTGAGCGTAATGTGACACCGAATATGTTCATTACGATGCTATACGGACAATATTTTCCGAGTACGAGTACGTTTCGTTTCGCCTCGGCTGGACATGAGCCGGGATTTGTTTATAAAGCGAACAAAAAAGAGTTCGTTGAATTAAAAGCACAAGGCCTCGTTCTTGGGGTGTTAGAAGATACGAAATATAGTCAATATCAAGTGACGATCGAACATAACGACATGATCGTTCTGTTGACGGATGGGGTAACGGAGTGCCGACGTGGTGAACGTTTTATAAAACGAGAAGAGTTAATTGATGTTATTGATCAGTATGCTCATCTACCGGCGCAACAACATGTCGAACAAGTGTACAAACATTTTTCTGAATTGGAAGATTTTTTGTTAAAAGATGATTTTACACTTATTGTCATTAAAAAAGAAGTTTGTTAAAGAGAATGGTAGGGAATAGGGTAATAGATTGAAATTGACGTGAGTCTTATGGCCTAGTAGTTTATAAGGGGGGATTGCAATGGATTTAGCAATCGATATTACGCAAGAAGATACATATTATGTCGTAAAGCCGGCGGGAGAAATCGACGTTTATACTGCGCCGATTTTAAAAGAGAAGCTTATACCACTCACGGAGGAGCAAGGTGCGAAAATAAAGGTCGATTTACATGAAACGAGTTATTTAGATTCTACAGGGCTCGGCATTTTTATTAATGCGTACAAATCGGCTGAAAAACACGGGAGCGAACTGACATTTATTCATTTACATGATCGCATACTTCGGTTGTTTAAAGTGACGGGACTGTATAAAATTATGGATATTAAAGAATCAGGTGAGTAAGGGGGGATAGTTGTGGAGAAGTTCGATTTTATCGAATTAAAAGTGCCCGCTAAGGCGGAATATGTCGGTGTTTTACGTTTAAGTTTATCAGGGATTGCAAGCCGCATGGGCTTTTCATATGAAGCAATTGAAGATTTAAAAGTAGCGCTCTCAGAGGCGGCAACGAATGTCGTTTCACATGCGTATGAAAAAAAGGAAAAGGGAGAATTAACGTTAGGCTTCGGCGTCTACGATGACCGGTTGGAAGTGATGGTATCAGATCATGGTGACAGTTTTCGCTTTGAAGAAATAAAAGATCGGATCGGTCCGGTAAATAAGAAAGACGAACAAAAGCCAATTGATCAATTACGTGAGGGGGGATTTGGCCTCTACTTAATCGAAGCATTAATGGATAAAGTAGAAATTAATAATGATTATGGAGTCATCGTCTTAATGACTAAGTATATCGATAAAGCCGGGGTGGAGCTGGATGACCAAATCGAAGCCAAATAAAAAGGATAACGAGGAAGTTTACACGTGGATTGCTGAATTACAACGGGATCCGGACGATGAAGAGACGAAAGAAAAAATCGTGCGCCATTACAATGGGCTCGTTCATTCACTTGCAAGAAAATATTCATACCAACGGGGGAATCATGAAGATTTAGCGCAAATTGGCATGATTGGGTTGCTCATTGCGATTCAACGATTCAATCCGGATTATGGTAAGTCTTTTGAAGCGTTTGCGATCCCGACTATATTAGGTGAAATGAAACGATACATACGTGATCGCACATGGAGTGTACACGTTCCACGTCGGATTAAAGAGCTCGGACCAAAAATTAATCGTGCGATTGATGAATTAACGGTAAGCTTGCAAAAGTCGCCGACCGTAAAAGAGATTGCTAACTATTTAGGGTTATCGGAAGAAGAAGTGTTAGAAACGATGGAAATGTCAAAAGGATACAATGCGCTTTCGATCGATTATCATCATGAAATTGACTCGGAAGGTGGCTCTGTGTCATTGTTAGACTTAGTTGGAGTAGAAGAGAAAAGCTACGATAAAGTTGACTTACAAATGTTATTAAAAAGTTTATTGCCCGTTTTACCGGAGCGGGAACAGCAAATTTTACATCACATCTTTTTTGACAATATGAGTCAGCAAGAAGTTGGCGAAATTCTTGGCATGTCTCAAATGCACGTGTCGCGACTGCAAAGACGGGCGTTGCGTAAATTACGTGAAGTGTTGGAAGCTGAGGTCGAAAACACGTTCATCGAAGATTAAGAATTTACACATGTCGAACGGTATATCGTCTCGTTTATTTTACTGAAAATTCACAAAACTATTTTCTGTTGGAAAATGTTTCGTTGTCTGTCGTAACGTGATGCGCTTCGACTACACTTTCTAAAATGAACAATGATAAAACGGTATCATGTTTTGTCAGTTTTTTGATAGAATAGATAAAGTGGAAGGAGAGAAGCGCAAGATGGATACGACGTTATTACATATTGTAGCAAATGAGTTGAAGCAAAAAGAAACTGTCATTGAAAAGATTGTGACATTGTTAGAAGAGGGAAATACAGTCCCGTTTATCGCTCGTTACCGGAAGGAAGCGACTGGTGGCTTAGACGAAGTGGCGATTAAAGAAATTTATGATACATGGACGTATCAAGTGCAATTAAAAGAGCGAAAAGAGGAAGTTATTCGTTTAATTGACGAACAAGGAAAACTGACGGATGAATTACGTGCGGAAATTGAACGTGCCGTGAAGTTACAACGAGTAGAAGATTTATATCGTCCGTACCGACAGAAACGACGCACACGAGCAACGATCGCGAAAGAAAAAGGTTTGGAGCCACTTGCAGAACAAGTGTGGAAACATGAAGTTTCTGAAGTAGAAGTGGTAGCATCACAATTTATCTCGGAAGAACATGAACTCGTTACAGTAGAAGATGTACTGCAAGGAGTAAACGATATTATCGCGGAATGGATTTCTGACGATGCGTCGTTTCGTTCTTATATTCGTGACGTGACGTGGAAAGAGGGAACGATTCATACCGTTTTAAAAGAAGCGGAAAACGATGAAAAGAAAGTGTACGAAATGTATTACGATTATCATGAACGTATTCGTTCGATCGTCTCTCACCGGACGTTGGCGATTAATCGTGCAGAAAAAGAAGATGTGCTCCGTGTGACGATTGAAGCGCCGGTCGAGAAAATATTACAGTTTTTACATAAAAAAATTATCACATCAGAACATGCTGCTTCGTGTCGGGTGTTGCTTGAAGGCGCGATTGAAGATAGTTATAAACGATTAATTGAACCGTCTGTTGAAAGAGAAATTCGTAATCAGCTGACGGAAGAGGCAGAAGAGCAAGCGATTAACATTTTCTCTGAAAATATGCGCAATTTGTTGTTACAACCACCTTTAAAAGGACGTACGGTGCTAGGAGTTGACCCAGCGTTTCGTACGGGATGCAAGTTGGCAGTCGTTGATGAAACAGGAAAATTGCTCGACGTTCGTGTTATGTTTCCGACGGCGCCACATAACGATGTGGATGGAGCAGAGAAAATTGTGTTAAAGTTAGTGGAGCAGTTTTCCATCCAGTTAATTGCGATTGGAAATGGAACGGCCTCGCGGGAGACGGAACAGTTTATCGCAAATGTTATTGAGAAAAACAATTTGTCTGTGCCGTATATTATTGTAAATGAAGCAGGGGCGAGCGTGTATTCAGCATCAGACCTTGCACGTGATGAGTTTCCGGATTTAGAAGTAGAGGAGCGTAGTGCTGTTTCGATTGCCCGTCGCGTACAAGATCCGTTAGCGGAGCTCGTAAAAATTGATCCGAAGTCAATCGGTGTCGGGCAATATCAACACGACGTAAGCCAAAAAGAGTTAACCGAGTCGCTTGATTTTGTCGTCGAGACGGTTGTCAACCAAGTTGGGGTGAACGTTAATACAGCATCACGAGCGCTGCTGCAGCATGTAGCAGGATTAAGTAAAACGACAGCGCAAAATATCGTCAATGAACGAATGGAACTCGGTAAATTTTCAAAGCGGGAGCAATTGAAAAAAGTACCTCGCCTCGGTCCGAAAACGTACGAACAAAGTATCGGCTTTTTGCGTATTATCGACGGAGAAAGTCCACTCGATCAAACGCCGATTCACCCCGAGAGTTACAATGTCGTAACGCGTTTATTAGAGCGAATTGGTCTTGGACTCGAAAAAATCGGAACGGACGAGCTACGTGAGAAGTTGGCTTCATTGTCCGTTGAGACGTTAGCGGAAGAGTTAGACGTCGGTGTACCGACTTTAACCGATATTGTCGATGCGTTGCAACGACCGAGTCGTGACGTACGCGATGATTTTCCACAACCGATTTTAAAGCAAAAAGTGTTAACGTTAGAAGATTTAGAGACAGGGATGGAATTGGAAGGGACGGTACGAAACGTTGTCGATTTCGGAGCGTTCATTGATATCGGTGTCGGTCAAGATGGCCTCGTGCACATTTCGAAATTGGCAAATCATTTCGTCAAACATCCAATGGACGTTGTCTCTGTCGGAGATGTCGTAACCGTTTGGGTCGATGACGTTGATGTCGATCGGAAGCGAATCGCATTATCGATGGTAGCGCGCGAAAATGACTAATGATTCATATGAATTGTCGCTAGCGTAATGATGAAAAGTGTGCATTACGCATATATAAAACGGATGGTGTCAATTTATTGTTGACTCCATCCGGTTTTGTACGTAAGTAGTTTCATTGGAACGTTTCTTATACTTATTTTTCTTTTGTTAATGCAGCTTCTACTTTACTCATCGGAATGCCTGCAGCTTTTGCTACCCCTTCACCGTAAGCAGGATCTGCTTTGTAACAGTTAACGATGTGGCGAATTTTAATATGTTCTTCTACCTGAGCAAAGTCTTCCGCAGTGTTTTGAAAGAGTCGTTCTTTTTCTTCATCCGATAAGACGTTAAACAATTTACCAGGTTGCTCATAGTAGTTATCATCATCTTCACGGAAATCCCAATGTGCTGCGTCCCCTTCTAACTTTAATGCAGGTTCTTTTACTTCTGGTGAATCTTGCCATTCGCCGTAACTGTTCGGTTCATAGCCGATCATTGCACCTGCATTACCATCGACACGCATTTGCCCGTCACGATGGTAACTGTGCACTGGACAACGTGGTGCGTTTACTGGAATTTGGTGATGGTTCACACCTAAACGATAACGTTGTGCGTCTCCATAAGAGAAGAGGCGTCCTTGTAACATTTTATCTGGTGAAAAGCCGATTCCAGGAACGATGTTCGCTGGTGTAAATGCCGCCTGCTCCACGTCCGCAAAATAATTTTCTGGGTTGCGGTTTAATTCAATTTCGCCAACTTCAATAAGTGGAAAATCAGATTTATACCATACTTTCGTTAAATCAAACGGGTTATACGGCATATTGTTCGCTTCTTCTTCCGTCATCACCTGGATGTACATTTTCCAGCGAGGATAATTACCCTCAGCGATATTTTCTAATAAGTCACGCTGATGTGATTCACGGTCTTTAGCGATTATTGCAGCAGCTTCTTCATTCGTTAAGTTTTCAATTCCTTGTTGCGAACGGATATGGAACTTTACCCAAACACGTTCATTTTTATCGTTAATCATACTGTAGGTATGGCTTCCAAAACCGTGCATTTTACGATACGATGCAGGAATTCCTCGATCACTCATAACGATTGTCACTTGATGCAATGCCTCAGGTAACGACGTCCAGAAATCCCATTGGTTATTTGCAGAACGCATGTTAGTATGTGGATCCCTTTTTACGGCACGGTTTAAATCGGGAAACTTCAACGGATCACGGTGGAAGAAGACAGGCGTATTGTTACCAACTAAATCCCAGTTTCCTTCCTCCGTGTAAAACTTCATCGCAAACCCGCGAATATCACGTTCCGCATCTGCAGCACCGCGCTCGCCCGCTACAGTAGAAAAACGGATAAACATCTCTGTTTCCTTACCAATTTCAGAGAAAATTTTTGCTTTCGAATATTGTGTAATGTCGTTCGTCACAGTAAATGTACCGAATGCACCGGAACCTTTAGCGTGCATTCTTCTTTCCGGAATGACTTCGCGGTCAAAGTGAGCTAACTTTTCTAAAAACCAAATGTCTTGCAATAACATCGGACCTCGTGGACCAGCTGTTAAAGAGTTTTGATTATCGCCTACTGGCATCCCTGATGCAGTCGTCATTTTCCTTTTTTCATTTTTGTTCGTCATTTGAACTTGCACCTCCACATTGTTTCTCACACTAATTATGATCGAAACAAATTTAATTGATTATTATTTTATAATAATTATAATATCAGAAGAATTATAATCATTCAATGTAATTGCTCATAGACAGAATAAATGCTCATATTGGAAATTTTAAGGGAGTTTACTATTACTAATTAGAATATTTTAATTGAAAAAACTACAGTTTTAAAAAAGGGAAGAACGTGCTATGATATCGTTATGTTATGGACGTATTTATCCGTTGAAAGAAAGGATCGATTGTATGCATTGGCGAAATATATATCGTGGGTTTGCGATGGGAATAAGCGACGTCGTACCAGGTGTGAGTGGGGGTACGATTGCAGTTATTTTAGGAATTTACGATCAGTTAATTGAAGCGATAAATGGATTTTTCTCAAAGCGTTGGAAAGAACATTTTCTCTTTTTGTTTCCGCTCGTTATTGGGATGGGGCTAGCGATTTTTTCCTTTAGTAAAGTGATGAAGTTTTTATTAGCTCATTATAGCGGGCCGACGTATTATTTCTTTCTAGGTTTAATAGTCGGTATTTTACCTTTTTTATTTCGTGAAGTAGATGTAAAACGAACGTTCAAATGGTATCATATCGTTTTATTACTCGTAGGAATTGCATCGATCGTTTCGTTGCCACTAAGTCCAGAAGCGGGGGCGATTATGACGGAGCGGACATTTTCGATTTATACTTATTTATTCTTTTCAGGTTTCATCGCTAGTTGTGCGATGATTTTACCGGGAATAAGTGGTTCGCTCGTTTTAGTCATTATCGGCTCATACGCAACAATTATCGATGCGGTTAGTGAACTCGAATTTCTCGTACTACTCGTCGTCGGTACAGGGATTGTGATCGGGATCGTGACGATGAGTAAAGTGATCCATTATTTTTTAACACATTATCGCATTGCAACGTTCGCGCTCATTATTGGACTCGTCATCGGTTCTATTTATGTCATTTTCCCCGGTTGGGCAACGTCCATTGCAGAACTTATTACATCCATCATCGTATTTGTAGTCGGGTTTATGACAGCAATACTTTTCGGAAGAGTGGAATATTAATTGAAAAATAAAATGAAGTACTAGTATATATTTCATAGTAACAGGGGGATTCGATGGAAACAGTTTTACATGTACAAGATGTAACTACTTCATTAGGAAAGAAACCCTTCATATCAGATATATCGTTTACGCTCCAACAAGGGGAGGTGCTTGCGCTTGTTGGACATAATGGAGCGGGAAAATCGACCTTGATGAAAACGATCATGGGGACGTTACAAAAGGATAAAGGAAAAATCATTGTAAACGAAACGTACGACCAAGACGACGAACTCGTTGCTTATAAACGATGCCTTGCCTATTTACCGGAGGAGCCGATGCTTTTTACAGAGTTAACGGTTATGCAACACTTTCAATTGTATGCGTTAAGCTATGAGATGAATGAGGAGGAATTTAACGAAAAAATTGAACGGTACATAAAAGGGTTTCAATTGAGCACAAAATTAGACGCATATCCAGAAGAGTTATCGAAAGGGATGCGCCAAAAAGTGCAGGCGATTTGTTCACTTTTACCCGAGGTGCCTATTTTATTAATCGATGAACCGTTTATCGGACTAGACATTTATGCGATTGAATATTTATTACAATTGATCACCGAAAAAGTAAAGAAACGAACGAGCATTTTACTTACGACCCACCAATTGGATCAAGTTCGATCTTTAGCTAATCGCTTCCTTCTGTTAGAAAACGGTCATATAAAAGCGACGGGCGATATCGAATCCTTTGAGACAATTACGCGGGGAGTTATCGATGATTAAACAATATATATGGATAAAAAATAATCGCTTCCGTAGAAAACTACAATTATATAAACGTCTCGCAAAGATGTCTTTCGACATTACAACGACATTTTATACAGTTCTCTTTTTCGGTTATGTTGGATTTGCTTTCGTTCGTACTGGTGGAGTCGATACATCTTTTATTTCTAATATTATTATATCGATTACGATGATGGAAATAACGTTTTCATCCGTTTTTACATTTTTACCGATTGTATTTCTGATCCGTGCTTTTAGACATGCTGGAATGGTTATTACTACATCCGAACATACGTTACTCTATTTACCATATACGACACGACAGTTATTACAGCTTTCATTCAGTGAACGAATGATAAAAACTTGCTTAATTGCCCTCGTTAGTGCACTGATCGTTTATTTTATTTTTCCGATATTTTGGTCGTTTTTCGCACCGATGATCGGAGTGTACGTACTTGTTTCGATTTTAATGACTTATGTTGAGTGGAAGTTTTTCCAGTTATCATTTTTCCAAAAAACAACAGTTTTAATTATTACACTTCTTGCACAATTGTTACGCGTGTTCCTCGATATACAACTATTTGCTCTCATTGTATTTATAGTATTAATTATTTTAAACGTCGTTTTATATAGGCGGCGAACGTTACGGATTGATTGGCAAAAGGTAACTGCTTTTTCTGATTTTCACGTTTGGAATATGCCAATTATTTCACAAGCGACGAAAGTGAAATGGCAAAAGGAACGACATTATCCGTTATGGCAACGAATGAAGTGGTGGAAACGGCCATTCCGTTACGAACATCGGAAATTGTATAGTCGATTAATTTTCATCCATTTGGAAAAACATATAAAGACAGTCGGTCAATTTGTCGGGACAACTTTTATTCTTTTACTTGCAACGATGTTTATCCATAAATTACTTTTCTATTTTGCGCTTATTATCGTTGCCCTTGCCTATAAGTCTTTCGTCGTAGCATTACTTAGATCGTTGCTTTTTACGGGAGTTCTCGCTCACTTACCTTGGAAACTTGGGACGTTTACACGTTCGTTTTATCATTGGATGTTCGTTCTGTTGTTACCACAATGCATCCTACTTATCGTATTCGTGTGGAAGTTTTTTGAATTTATAACGATTGCTATTGTCGTGGTACTCGCTACCGCTTTTGTTGTTTATTTAAAAAGGAGTTTAGACAGTTTTCAAAAGCAGATGCAGGGGTTAGGAAAGAGTTAAACTTATAAGCTTATTCTATCATCATGTTTGTCGTACTGTTGCGTAAGTAAATACGTCATTCGACTCTGTTAAATGAGAAGAAACAGTTGCAAGGAGATACACAACTAACGGGACAAATGCATATGATGCTAGTAGTTTAGATGAAATAGTGAGGTGTTTCGTATGGTTCAACAGTACGATATGTATCGATTTTATGACGAGCATTATCCGTATCCTTATTATTACCCGCCATATTTTGACAACCCTTACGGTGAGGCGCCATATTTTCCACCACCTTATATAAACGGGTATCCGTATTATTACAATCAACAACAATTGCAAATGCCGTTTCCGACGACGGATATGCTACAAACAAATAACAATCAAGTTGAAAGTCGTATGTTGCAACAGTTTTTAGATGAAAATGGGCAAGTCGATATTCAAAAAATGTTACAAACAGTTGGTCAATTAGCCGATACAGTACAACAAGTGTCGCCGGTCATTAGGCAAGTAAACGACTTAATTCGACAATTTCGTGCGTGATGATGTTATAAGCAATATTTTTAGGGTATAGAAATAATAAGTACGTAGCTTTAGCAGTATATTATGCAACATTGAAGGAGTGAGTCGCATGATCGGTTGCTTACTATTACATGGCTTTACTGGTGGGACATATGAAATTGAACCGTTAGCTACGTATTTAGGGGAACGAACGGATTGGTGTATTAGCATGCCGGAGTTACGAGGACATGGTGAACAGTTGCACTTACAAGATGTCCTTTATACCGAGTGGCTTGATGAGGCTGAAGAAGCGTTTAATATGTTAGAGGAGACGTGTGAAACGATTTATGTCATTGGTTTTTCAATGGGGGGTATGATTGCAGCTTATTTAGCAGCAAAAAAGTCCGTTGACAAACTCGTTCTACTCGCACCGGCCCGAAGGTATATTTCGTTTAAATATTTAACGAAAGAAATTGTCGAAATGATCGGTGATGGGATGAAGGGAAAACTCGAAGAAAATGACTTGTACGTACAAACAGTAAATAAACTAGGTGATGTACCGATTAAGGCGAACATTGAATTTATGAAGCTCGTCAATTATACGAAAAAGTATTTAGACGACATTTCCGCACCTGTTTTTATCGCACAGGGGAAAAAAGATGAGATGGTACCGTATCAAACGGTTTATACGTTAGAGAAAGAAATCGGTTCGGAAGAGAAAGAAATCGTCTTTTTCGACAACTCGGATCATTTAATTTGTTTAGGTAATGATCGTGTCGTATTAACACAACTCGTCTTTTCTTTTTTACATGAAAACAAAGAAGAAAAGGAAGAATCGGTTTAACGTTCGGTCGATTCTTCCTGGTCGTTACCGTTATTCGTGCGATGTGAGATCGTCACGTGCGCTTTGCGTGTCGTACTAACGATGAATAAAAAGAGTCCGAAAATGACGATGGACCCACCGAGCCATTGCATCGATGTGACGATTTCTCCTAAGATGAAATACGCTAAAATAGATGCACCGATCGGTTCAAATACGATTGCCATCGAAATAGTTGCTGTACTTAACCATTTAAGCGCCCAGTTAAAAAGTGAATGACCTAAAAAGGTCGGAATAATTGCTAACGCTAAAAATAAAAGCCAATGGTCCGCAGGATAGGCGATAAATGAATGACCTAAAAAAACGTTATAGATGAATAAGACGATAGAACTGCTGCCGTAAACGATAAACGTATACGTCATAAGTGACTGACTGCGGCGCAACTGTTGTCCGATTAAAAAATAGCCAGTAACCGCTACGGCTCCGAGTAACGCTAAAATATCCCCTAAAAGTGCGAGTCCACTTACTTGAAAATCACCCCAACCGATGATGAAACTACCGAGCAACGTAATGAGCATACTGATATTTGCGGCTACGGAAAATCGTTCACCGAAGAAGAAGTACGTTCCGATAAACGCAAAAATCGGTTGTAGCGTAACGAGAACGACAGAACTTGCAACAGACGTATAGTTCAGTGATTCAAACCAAAGGATAAAGTGGAGCGCAAGGAAAAACCCGGATGTTATGCCGAGAAACCACCCTTTACGTGAAATAGCTACTAACTCTGTTCGGTATTTAAATAGCATTGCCGGAATCATGAGAACGGCGGCGAAAAACAGACGGTAAAATGCGATCATACCGGCTGGTGCATCGGTTGCAAGCTTTACAAGAATCGCTGAGCTAGAAACGGAAATAACACCGATGATGACCGCAATGTATGGATTAAATGGTGGGAAACGCACAGTTGGAATCTCCTCTCTTGTTGTGACGATAAGCCAATTATATCGAAATGAACGAAAAACAGAAAGGAACAATTATTGAACGATTATAAAATATTGTCATGTTTTTGATCCTTTCCTTTTTGTGTAAAGTACGATGTTATGATATACTTTACAAGTTATGCAAACTTTAAAAAATGGACATCCTCATAATGAACGATGAGAAGATGTTTTTATGAAACATTTTATCAGAAAAAATACGTTCGTAGCGATTCATAAATTTGATGGAACGCAACCATAATAAGACAGAAGCGAGTCGTAACGATACGATGTACACGAATAATATTGTACGTACAATGATTCGGCTACATTCATTGTACTAAATTATTACTTCATATAAAAGAGATGTAGGATGTCGAAGGAGAAAAGAAGAAGAATGTTATTATTTAATGATTTACCAATATCGGATGACGTGTTAAAAGCATTGCAAGCTATGGGTTTTGAAGAGCCGACGCCGATTCAAGCAGAGACGATCCCCCCAGCTTCTGAAGGGAAAGATGTCATCGGACAAGCGCAAACGGGAACGGGTAAAACAGCAGCATTCGGGATTCCGATGATCGAAAGCTTCGATAAGAAAACGCGCAATGTACAGGGGTTGGTCGTAGCCCCAACGCGTGAATTAGCGATTCAAGTTGCCGAAGAAATAAATCGGTTAGGAAAATTTAAAGGAATTCGTGCTCTTGCTGTGTACGGTGGTCAGCAGATGGACCGCCAAATTCGCGCATTAAAAGATCGCCCACAAATCGTTGTCGCTACTCCTGGACGACTGTTAGACCATTTACGTCGGCGGACGATTCGCTTAAACGAGTTAAAAATTGCTGTCCTCGATGAAGCAGATGAAATGTTAAACATGGGTTTTATCGATGACATTAAAGCAATCTTACATGCGATGCCAGAAGAACGTCAGACGTTACTATTCTCGGCGACGATGCCAAAAGAGATTCGTGAAATTGCAACGACATTAATGAAGGAACCAGTTGAAATAAAAGTTAAAGCGAAAGAAATGACCGTAAAAAATATTGATCAATATTTCATGGAAGTACCGGAACGGCATAAATTTGACACACTAACGAACCACTTTGACATTCATGCCCCGCAACTAGCCATTGTCTTTACTCGGACGAAAAAACGTGTCGATGAAATAACGGACGGTTTACAAATACGCGGATTTCGTGCCGAAGGAATTCACGGGGATTTAACACAAGGTAAACGAACGTCCGTTTTAAACAAATTTAAACAGGAACGAATTGAAATACTTGTCGCAACAGACGTCGCTGCAAGGGGACTTGATATTTCTGGTGTCACACACGTCTATAACTTTGATATTCCGCAAGATCCGGAAAGTTATGTCCATCGAATCGGGCGAACAGGTCGTGCCGGGCGAAAAGGAGAGGCAATATCATTCGTTACACCACGGGAAATCCCACACTTACGTTTAATCGAACGTGTTACGAAAAGTAAAATGAAACGGCTCGTTCCACCGACTAATGAAGATGCTGCTCAAGGTATGCAACAAGTTACCGCGGAACGTATTGTAAAAGCGATTGATGAAAAAGGTTTACAATCGTTTAATGAAACTGCTACAGAGTTATTGGAAGAACACGATTCTGTTTCAATCGTCTCAGCAGCATTAAAACTGTTGACGAAGGAACGAAAAGATATTCCGGTTCAAATTTCTTCCGCACAACCAATAAGTGTAAAGGGATCGCCCCAAGGACGTAAGCGACCGAATCGACGTGTTCGTAATAAAAATCGCTCCGTTAATCATCGACGTCAAGGGAACTTTCGACGACGTAAAAAGTCAAGGTAAATGAGTGAACTCCTCTTTCATAAGGTGGAAGAGGGGTTTTTTAATATAAACTTTTTATAAAGTAATCCTTAGAACATATACTCTATGTTACACTAATAGAAGAAGAGATGACGTTCAATTTAGCGAATGTTCAACTAGGACAAACTGAGGTGCAACATATGCGAAAACAACCAACTAACTTTATTGCAAGACAAGCAATCAACGTATGGCGAATAACAGCTTCACTTTATATGCTTATTTTATGGTTACTAATTATAAGTGGTTTCATCGTTACTTACATCTTTTCGTTCTCATACATATACGTAGTCATTGCGTTTGTAGTCGGAATTGTGTGTACCATTACGTTCGTCTTCATCATTCCCAAATTGCGTTATCGACGTTGGCGGTACGAAATTTTTGAACAAGAAATATATATTCAGCACGGTATTTTAATCGTGACGAGAACGATTATCCCGATGATACGCGTACAACATGTCGATACGAAACAAGGTCCGATTTTAAAACGGTATAGTTTAGCGACTGTATCGATTTCGACTGCTGCAACGGTACACGAAATACCAGCTTTAAACGAGGCGGAGGCTT
>DATGRY010000030.1:0-11956 GCA_035303165.1 Pseudogracilibacillus sp. | reverse complement strand
TTGCTTTCCGTTCTTTTTCTGTCAGCTTGTGCGATCGTTTTTCCGGATGAATATTCGATAAAAATAATACTTCATCGACGTAAATATTACCTAGCCCAGCGATAATCGTCTGATCGAGCAATGTTGCTTTAATCATCCGGGTCGTTTTAGACAATTTGTCGTTTACGTAGTCGAACGTGTATGCTTGCTCAAAGGGGTCAGGTCCGAGATGACGTAACGGTTTTTCTTTTAACTCCTCCCCTTTTTCAAATACGTGCATCGTCCCAAACTTTCGCACATCGTTATAACGTAAATCCGTCCCGTCCGTACAATGAAAGAGGATGTGAGTATGTTTATCGACCGGTTCATCGCTCGGTGTGACGCGATATTTTCCTTCCATTCGTAAATGGGAGACGAGGATGTAATCGTCTAAGTAAAAGAGTAAAAACTTCCCTTTCCTACCGATATCACAAATCGTCTCACCCTGTAATAAATGGATAAATGCCTCCGTATCGTCAGGTCGTTTGATAATGTTAGGCCAGCGAACAGTAATATTATCGATTGTTTTTCCGATTACTAATTGTTTTAACGTTTGTCGAATCGTTTCTACTTCTGGTAACTCTGGCATATATGTTCCACCCTTGTCTAATCTCGTTTAATCTGCATCAAACCAACTTTTTCCATAAGCATAGTCGACCTTTAACGGAACATCGAGTGTCACTGTCTGTTCCATCACTTCTGGAACGAGTTGTTTCACGGTCTCCAACTCATCTTCCGGCACTTCTAAAATGAGTTCGTCATGTACTTGCATTAAAAGACGTGAACGTAAATTTTCGCGTTCTAAACGTTCATTTAAGTCGATCATTGCTTTTTTAATGATATCCGCGGCACTTCCTTGAATCGGTGTGTTCATCGCTGTTCGTTCAGCAAAGCTGCGCACATTGAAATTTCGGCTCGTTATTTCTGGTAAATAGCGACGGCGTTTCATAATCGTCGAAACGTACCCGTTATGTTTTGCTTCTTGAACGATGTCGTCCATATAACGTTTGACGTCTGGATAAATGGTGAAATATTTTTCGATAAACTCTTTTGCTTCTTTACGTGTAATTTGTAAGTTTTGCGACAGTCCGTAATCGCTAATTCCGTAAATAATTCCGAAGTTTACCGCTTTTGCTTGTCGGCGCATATTGCCGTCGACTTCTTTTTCATCGACGTGAAAGACGTCCATTGCCGTTTGTGTATGAATATCTTTATCCTGATTAAAAGCTTCCACGAGCTTTTCATCACCTGATATGTGAGCTAAGACGCGGAGTTCAATTTGCGAATAGTCCGCTGCAAACATGTACCATCCGTCTTCTGACGGAACGAACGCTTGTCGTATTTTTCGCCCTTCCTCTAGTCGAATTGGAATATTTTGCAAGTTCGGTTCTGTCGAACTTAAACGTCCCGTCTGTGTTAATGCCTGGTTAAATCGTGTATGAATTTTGTGCGTTTTTTCATCGACTACCTTCAATAAACCATCGACATATGTCGACTGTAGTTTATTCAGTTGACGGTAAAGTAAAATGTCTGGAATTATATCGTGTTCCGTTTGCAGTTTTTCTAATACGTCCGCTGCTGTGGAATAACCTGTTTTCGTCTTCTTAATGACAGGGAGCTCGAGTTTTTCAAATAAAATGACGGATAATTGTTTCGGTGAATTAATGTTAAATGGTTCTCCTGCATGTTCGTAAATGCGTTCCTCGATCTCTTTTAATCGCCCGTTTAACTCTTTTCCCATCTCATCGAGCCGATCTGTATTTACTTGTACACCTGTATGTTCCATTTTTGCTAAAATCGAAGCGAGTGGTAATTCAAGTCGCTCGAATAACTCCCGCTGTTCATTTTTCTCAAGGTCCTCTATCATTTGATCTTTATATGTGTAAATGACGTTCGTTTTTCGTGCGACATGATCAGCTACTTGATCGAATGCTGGAACGGAACGTTTTGCACCTTTTCCGTACACTTCTTCGTTGTGATAAACATATTCTGCGCCAAGCCGCTTACCAATGACGGATATTTCATCGTTATTGTGTGCTGGATTAATTAAATAGGCAGCTAACATGAGGTCGAAAGTTAAACCACGCACATCAATATTGCGATGTAATAGCGCAACTTTCGTCGCTTTTACGTCAAAAACGAATTTTTCTTTCGTTTCATCTTCTAGCCAAGCGACAAATTGTTCATCGTTTAGAGCTAAGTCAGGTTCCATCACGTAATGACCGTGTTCGTTTACGATACAAACTGCTTCGATATTTGCCTCATGATAGTTTTCATCGAGCATTTCAATATGAAAGGCAGCCGTGTCCGTAAGTATATCTGTACGTACTTCTTCTACAATTTCAAACGTAAACTCCGTTAATTGTGCTGTTTCACTTTCATCCGTTGCACCAATACGTTCTAAAAGAGTGCGGAATTCAAGTTCTGAAAATAACGTATAAATGTCATCGTACGTATAACCGTCATATTCGAGATCATCGAGCGCAATCGTAATAGGTGAATCCGTGTCGATTGTCGCTAGTTCTCTACTCATAAATGCATCGTCTTTATGTTTTAATAAATTTTCTTTTAATTTTTTTCCGCTAATTTCGTCGATATGTTCGTAAATATTTTCTAACGTTTCGTATTGTTTTAGTAGGCGCGTTGCAGTTTTAATACCGACGCCTGGAACGCCTGGAATATTGTCCGAGCTATCGCCCATAAGCGCTTTTAAGTCGATGATTTGCTCGGGAGTAAGCTCCATTTTGTCGATTAAGTAATCACGCGTATATGACTCTACTTCACTGACACCTTTTTTCGTCACATCGACAGTGACGTGTTCGGAAACGAGTTGGAGTAAGTCTTGGTCTCCGGAGATTACTTTTACGTCAATCTCCTCTTCTTTTCCTCGTTTTGCCAATGTACCGATAATATCGTCCGCTTCATATAAATCTAATTCGTAATGTGGAATGTTAAAAGCTTCTAGTAGTTTACGTGAGAGAGGAAATTGTTCAGATAACTCTGGTGGTGTTTTTTGTCGTCCACCTTTATAATCTTTATACGTTTTGTGACGGAACGTCGTTTTACCAGCATCGAACGCAACGAGCATATGCGTCGGTTTCTCTTCTTCTAAAATATTTAATAAAATCGTCGTAAACCCGTAAAGCGCATTTGTATATACGCCTTTTTCATTATGTAGTAGTGGCAACGCATAAAAAGCACGAAACAGTAAACTATTGCCATCGATTAACACTAACTTTTTCGACATAAAGTCTCCTCCTACGATTTCGTTCTCTCTTTAGTATATAGTGTAAATGAGTCATTGAAAAAGAAAACGGCTATTTTACATTATAAAAGGTTTCCTAACGATCGATTAGGATCGCGGGAAACCTCATTGTGGATATAAAGTAACGTTTGATCAAGTTTGTGAACATATGTAAATGTAACCGTTGTTTAAACTTCCACATCTTTCGGAATAGAGACAGTAAAGGTCGTTCCTTTTTCCACTTCACTTTCGACATCGATGTCGCCATTGTGCACTTCAATAATATGTTTTACGATTGCAAGACCGAGTCCCGTTCCTCCTGTATGTCGACTGCGATCTTTATCCACCCGGTAAAACCGTTCAAATATGCGAGGTAAATCTTCTTTACTAATTCCTATTCCTGTATCACGGACAACAAAGACGACAGAGTCTTCTTGCTCTTCTATCGTTAAAGAGACATCCCCACCTTCAGACGTATAGGCGATTGCATTAGATAACAAGTTTAAAAGTAATTGCTGCATTTTCTCTTCATCCGCATGGAAGGAAATGTTATAAGGGACTTTCGTTCGTAACGTTATTTGCCTTTTATCTGCCTGTTGTTGAAGGGACGGGGTTATATTTTCCACTAAATCGGTGGCGGTAATTTCGGATAAGTGTAACGTCATATCTTCTTTTTCTAAGCGTGATAAAATGAGCAAATCGTCGATCAAATGTTGAATGCGATTACTTTCGTTATAAATAATTTGCAAAAATTGCATACGCGCTTCTTCGTCTTCGTGTGCTCCATCGAGTAACGTTTCCGTAAACCCTTTAATCGAAGTAATCGGTGTTTTTAATTCGTGAGATACGTTTGCGACGAAGTCTTTCCGTATTTGTTCAATATTTTTAAATTCCGTAATGTCGTAAATGACGAGCACGACACCTTTAATTAAATTATGTTCATTAAAAATCGGTGCCCCGACGGCTTCTAAATACGTCGTTTCACCATCTGTATCGATTGAAAATAAATGTTTTACTCGCTTTTCATACAAAAATGTCTGTTGAACAGCGTGATGGATTTGTTCATTTTCGATTACATCGTAATAAATGCGGCCGATATATTGTTGTGTCTCTTTACCAAACATAGCCGTAAATTTGCGATTTACGACGTGTATGTAGCCTTTTTCGTCGATTAAAACGAGTCCACTTTCAGAGTTTTCAATAACGGTTGATAGTTGTTCCGCCTGGATTTGTTCTTGAATCGTCAACTCACTTAAATTACGAGCAAGTGAATTTATTTTCGTACTTAGTTCACCAATACTTCCATTCATTTGATGATGGACTCTTGCGTGGTAATTTCCTTTTAACAATTTATCCATCGTTCGCGATGCTTTTTCAATCGGCTTCACATACTTTCTAAAAAAATAAGCAATAATAGAAATAAGTAAAATAAGTTCAATCGTCGTAACGATCATCAGTACGCTCGCATTATTTACTACTTGAAATAAAATAAATGTCGATACAGCTAATATCGCGATTATAAGAAATGAGTAGCTAATGATGTAACGTGCCAATTTACTGTTCATTTGGATCCTCCAATTTGTAACCAAAACCGCGAACCGTTTTTATGTAACGCGGACTTTTCGTATTAGCTTCGATTTTATCTCGTAGGTGGCTCACTTGAACGTCTACCGTTCTCGTATCGCCGAGAAAGTCAAACTCCCATACTGCATGAAGTAATTGTTTACGTGATAATATTTTACCTTTATTTTTTACGAAGTAGACGAGTAAGTCGAACTCTTTACGCGTCAACTCGATTAACGTATCGTTTTGATACGCTTCGAACCTGTCGGGAAACACTTTTATGTCTCCCACTTGTAAGTAATCGTTATAAGCCTGTTTTTGATCAGTTAACTCGACGCGTCGCAAAATAGCTTGGATGCGAGCGACGAGTTCTTTCGGACTGAACGGTTTCGTTAAATAATCGTCAGCTCCAATTTGGAGACCGCGTACACGATCATGTTCATTACCTTTTGCTGTCAACATGAGGATAGGGGTGAAAATACGCTCAGAACGGATTTTTTGACATACTTCCATTCCGTCCATTTTGGGCAACATAAGGTCTAAAATAATTAAATCATATTCATTAGTAAATACTTTTGTCATTGCATCTTCACCATTGTAAGCAACATCCGTCTTATACCCTGCCTTTTCGACATTATATTTAATTAATGTTACGATCGCTGGTTCGTCTTCGACAATTAAAATCGTTCGTTCCACAGAGTACCCTCTTTTCTACAAAATACGTTTGTACTTTCATTTTACAATGAACGGAATGAAATTGAAAAAGTTTGCGCACCTTTTTACAAACATTTAACATAAGCGTCGGATTTTTCTGTCACAAAAATGAGTTATTTTTCGTATTTAAAAGATTATTTTTATTAGATTGCACGTAGTTGTCCGGATTGGATGGGCTTGGCGGACTAACTTTTGAAAACTCAACGACAATTGTCCGGGTAGAACGCTCTAAGCGGACTAACTCTTTAAGCTTCAGCAGAATTAGTCCGGGTAGCGCACTCTTGGCGGACTAACTATTGAGGCTTTAGCAGAATTAGTCCGGGTAGCGCGCTCTTGGCGGACTAACTTCTGAAAACTCAACGACAATTGTCCGGGTAGGACACTCTTAGCGGACTAACTCTTTAAGCTTCAGCAGAATTAGTCCGGGTAGGACACCCTTGGCGGACTAATTATTGAAAACTCAGCGATAATTGTCCGGGTAGCTCACCCTTGGCGGACTAACTTTTGGCAATTCAGCAGAACTGGTCCAGGTAGACGCACAGAAAGCGAGCAAACTTTCATTGCTCACGCGATTATTATTTGGTTAAAACTTCAGACAATCGAAATATCGCTGTTTTACTTCCAATTGTCCTACTAAATCACCCCATTCACTATCTGTTAGTTTCGCCACATCTAGAATGACATAAAATTACTTTTTAATGAAACAGTGCAAAAAAAGCCCCCGCACGATCACATACCATGCGAGGACTCCCTTCAGTTTACTTTAAGACTTCCATAACACTACGAACAGAGTCAGCAGACTTATCTAAAGCAGCCTTTTCTTCATCTGTTAAATTTAATTCAATTACCTTTTCAATTCCTTTTCCACCTAAGACGATCGGTACGCCTAGGTATAAATCGTTATAGCCGTATTCTCCTTCTAAATACGCAATAGCAGGTAAGACGCGACGTTGATCTTTCAAAATAGCTTCAGCCATTTCAGTTAAAGAAGCAGCTGGTGCGTAATATGCACTTCCATTACCTAAAAGCTCAACGATTTCACCGCCACCTTTACGCGTACGTTCAACGATCGCATCTAGGCGATCCTGCGGAATTAAATCTACTAACGGAACTCCGCCTGCAGAAGAATAGCGAATTAATGGCACCATGTCATCGCCATGGCCTCCGAGGACGAAACCTGTAATATCTTTAACGGACAAGTTTAATTCTTGAGCAATAAATGTTCTAAATCTTGCCGTATCTAAAATGCCTGATTGTCCAATGACACGCTCTTTAGGAAAGCCAGTTTCTTTAAAGATCGTGTATGTCATCGCATCCACAGGGTTTGATAAGACTACGATAAACGACTCTGGTGCATGTTGTTTAATTTCCTTTGCGACAGATTTCATAATGCCAGCGTTCGTGTTGACGAGATCGTCACGGCTCATACCAGGACGGCGGGCAATTCCTGCCGTAACGATAACTAAATCTGAGTCTTTAATATCCGCATAATCGGCTGTACCGATAATGTTTGCATCGAAGCCTTGCACAGGACTCGCTTCGAGCATATCTAACGCTTTACCTTTCGTCGGCTTTTCCATATCTGGAATATCTACCAAAACAACATCGCCAAGCTCTTTTTGTGCTACCATCAATGCTGTTGTTGCACCAGTGAAACCAGAACCGATTATAGATATTTTTTTACGCTTGATCGCCATTTTTAATCCTCATTTCTTTCTTATTACAAATTTTTAATTAATTCATCTGCAAACTCAGAACACTTAACTTCTTTCGCGCCATCCATTAGACGAGCAAAGTCATACGTTACTACTTTCGATGCAATCGTCTTATTCATCGATTCTGTAATTAAGTCCGCAGCTTCGTTCCAGCCTAAGTATTCTAACATTAACACACCGGATAATAAAACAGATGATGGGTTTACTTTGTCTAAACCAGCATATTTTGGAGCTGTTCCGTGTGTCGCTTCAAAAATTGCATGTCCAGTATCGTAATTAATATTTGCTCCTGGAGCGATACCGATTCCTCCAACTTGTGCAGCTAGTGCATCAGAGATATAGTCACCGTTTAAGTTCATCGTAACGACGACATCATGCTCTTTCGGACGAGTTAAAATTAATTGTAAGAAAATATCTGCAATCGCATCTTTCACAATAATTTTTCCTGCCTTTTCAGCTTCCTCTTGTGCTTTGTTCGCAGCTTCTTGACCTTTTTCTTCTACGATGCGGTCATATTGTGCCCACGTGAACACTTTGTCTGCAAACTCATCTTCCGCTACTTCATAACCCCAATCTTTAAACGCACCTTCTGTAAACTTCATAATGTTACCTTTATGAACGAGCGTTACACTCTTACGGTTGTTCTCTATTGCATAGTTAATTGCAGCACGAACTAAGCGCTTCGTTCCTTCTTCAGATACAGGTTTAATACCAATTCCTGACGTTTCTGGGAAACGAATGTTCTTAACATCCATTTCGTTTTGTAAGAAGTCGATTACTTTTTTCACTTCAGGTGTACCTTGTTGCCACTCGATTCCTGCATAAATATCTTCTGTGTTCTCACGGAAAACAGCCATATCAACGTGTTCTGGATGTTTTACCGGTGATGGAACACCTTCAAAGTGACGTACTGGACGTAAGCACGTATATAAATCTAACTCTTGACGTAACGCAACGTTTAATGAACGGAATCCACCACCTATAGGTGTCGTAAGAGGTCCTTTAATTGCAACTTTATATTCATCGATTACGTCTAATGTCTCTTGTGGGAGCCATTCGCCCGTTTCATCAAATGCTTTCTCTCCAGCTAAAACTTCTTTCCATTCGATCTTCTTCTCACCGTCGTATGCCTTTTCAACAGCGGCATCTAATACGCGGCTCGCTGCAGCCCAAATATCTGGTCCTGTTCCATCTCCTTCGATAAATGGAATTACTGGTTTGTCAGGTACTTGTAATGTCCCATCCTTAATTTGTACTTTGTTTGTCATAAAAAAATACCCTCCTTAAAGTATTTAAAGCAGCTTCACAAAGCTTTTGAACGTTCATTCATATGGACCTCGATGCACGTAATACTTTGTAATATGTAAAATAATAAAAAAGCAATGTATGTACATGTTTGTCCATAATAATAGCCGGTTAAACCGGCTATTGTGTTAAGAAGCCATTATGGATAGTCGGCTTATCTTTAACGATCTTTGATCGGAACAAACTTGCGTAAGTCTGGTCCGATATAATTTGCACGTGGGCGAATTAAACGGTTGTTATCATATTGTTCTAAAATATGAGCTAACCAACCGGACATTCTACTTACCGCAAAGATCGGCGTAAATAAATCATGATCTATCCCTAGACTATGATATACAGATGCAGAGTAAAAATCAACATTTGCAGGTAAGCCTTTTTTCTCTTTTACGTACTCCTCAATTTTAACGGACATATTATACCATTTTTCTTGTCCAGTAATTTTCGTTAACTGTTTTGACATTTCTTTTAAATGTTTTGCACGTGGATCACCTTTACGGTATACACGGTGTCCCATTCCCATTATTAGTTCTTTATTTTCTAGTTTTTTCTCAATATATGGAATAGCGTTTTCTTCTTCTTCAATTTCTAGTAACATCGCCATCACTTGTTCGTTAGCACCGCCGTGTAAAGGGCCCTTTAACGCACTAATAGCAGCTGTAATCCCTGAATATACATCGGACAATGTAGCGACACAGACACGTGATGTAAATGTAGAAGCGTTCAGCTCATGATCGGCGTGTAGCACGAGTGCTTTATCGATCGCTTCTACTTCGATCGGATCGCCCTCTTTGCCATTTAGCATGTAAATAAAGTTTTCTGCATAAGTGAGATCTTTTTTTGGTTTAATTGGGTCTTTTCCTTGACGTAAGCGGGAGAAAGTTGTCACGATTGTCGCAACTTTCGCTTGCAGACGAATCGCTTTACGTTTGTTTGCTTCCGGATCCATTACGTCTGCTTCTTCATCATAAAGTCCAAGAAGTGAAATTGCTGTTCGTAATGCGGCCATCGGATGAACTTTCGTTAAGTCGTACGAACGTAAATGATCGATCACCGCTTCAGGGACGTCCATTTCATTTGCTAATGCTGTACGAAGTTCATCGAGCTGTTCTTTCGTGGGAAGTTCACGGTTCCATAGTAAATAGACAACTTCTTCAAACGAGGCGTTTTCTGTTAAATCATCGATTGAGTAGCCTGCATATGTTAATTGGTCATCAATGATCGAACTAATCGATGACTCTGTAGCGACAACACCTTCGAGTCCTTTTGTAGCTGCCATAAGTAATCTCTCCTTTAAAAATATACATGTTGAGACGAATTATGTATATTAATATTTCTCTTTAGGTTGTATTATAAAGGATTTTGTTTCTAAAGTGAATTGAAAGCTATCTTACTCTGAAAAATAATTACGTAAAAAATACGTAGCGCTTATTTTCGTCATGCTTATTTTTTTGTTTCTAACTGAAAAGTGCTAGTCTTTATGAGCATTTTCATTCATAAAATAGTTGTACAAGTACGATTCATATAAAATTGTGAAATGTGGTGCGACATGAATACTTCGTTATATAGTAAATGGATTCGTTTTTTTATCGTAAGCTTCATCGTCTTCGTCTCTTTTGTACTAATGCGATACACGTTCCTTTATTTATTTCCCTTTCTCCTTAGTGCCTTTGTAGCAAACATTACATTTCCGATTGTACAAAAAATTGAAGCAAAATGGAAGCTATCACGGACAATTACGACAGTTTTTGTTCTTTTTAGCTTTATTTTCGTACATTTATGCTTGATTTTTGTTAGTGCTTCCTTGCTCATTGCTGAGGTAAATACGATTATCGAGACTTTGCCAACACATTTCGAGCGGATGAAAATGTTTATATTGTACTATTATGATGAACGATTACTTCCGCGTTACGAGATAATTCAACGTTTTGCACCATTTTTACCGATTTTGTCTGACTGGAACGTAGCACAATATGTCGAGTTTATCGTCGATAAAATGGACGTATCAAGTTCACACATACTTACCATTTTAATGAAAAGCGCTTCTTTTGCTTTTGCATCTTTATCGTCCATATTAACGATTATGCTCGTTTTTTTCATCGCAACATTTCTCATGGTGAAAGATTACGAAAAGTTAATTACTTATATTCATCGTTTTTTCCCAAAGCGAGTTATACGTACGTTAAAAAATATTAGTGAACATGGCTTAAAAACAGCGTTCGCTTTCTTAAAAGCACAGTTTCTGATCGCCCTACTTTCTAGTTCGATCGTCTTCCTTGGTTTCGTTATATTGCGTATCGAACATCCATTTACGATCGCAATGATCGTCCTTCTGATCGATTTAATTCCTTATATCGGCATCGGATTTTTCTTCATTCCGTGGATTATATACAGTTTTTTAACGAAGCAATTCGACATTGCGATTCAATTATCTGTTGTTTATAGTGTCGTCGTTATTATGCGCCAGTTCATCGAACCGCGAATGATCGCTAAACAAATTGGCATTCACCCACTCGTCGCCCTACTAGTATTATTCGCTGGATTTCAATATTTCGGGCTCATCGGCATCGTCATTACGCCCCTTATTCTGATCGTCGTTAGTACGCTATATAAAGCAAACTTATTCCATTACGTCTGGCATTACATTCAGTACGGTTCTTTCATTCGGTAACCACAGCTATTAGCCGTATGATTCGTTTACAAAGATTTAGCTAATCCTTGTCGATAGAGCCATTCTTTTACCAACGTCGAAAAATAAACGTTCCTTTTTGAACTTGTTTCAAAAGGAAATAGTTTAATAAGTGGCGAAAAGGTGGACGTGTCCACGGTAAGACGAGTAAAAATCCGATTGTATCCGTTACGAAACCCGGCGTTAATAATAGAATACCACCAGCGATAATACAAATTCCGTCGAGAATTTCTTTATGTGGTACTTCACGGTTGTACATAGCTAGCTGTGCCTTACGCCATGTTTCTATTCCTTGTTGCTTCATGAGCATAGCGCCGACGATGCCCGTTAAAATAATTAACGATATAACAGGTAAAACCCCGAGCGCGCCACCTGTCCATATGAACACACCGATTTCAATTGCCGGTATGAGAATGAACAGAATGAGGAACAAATAAAACATACATTCACCTTCTTTTTCGTCTGTCGCTTTACGTTATCCCGAATCTGTTAGAGAACACTTGCATGGCCTTGGTGAATATTACCTGTTCCAGCATCGATCGTAATCATTTCACCATCTTCAATTTGTTTCGTCGCTTTGTCTATTCCGACGATCACTGGAATGCCTAAACTTAATCCTACAATCGCGGCATGGGATGTCATTCCACTTTCTTCGGTAACGATTCCACCAGCTTTTTCAATCGCTGGAATCATATCTTTATCTGTTGCCGT
>DATGRY010000029.1:0-27379 GCA_035303165.1 Pseudogracilibacillus sp. | reverse complement strand
AACTACTTCGATTCGCTCTTTGATCGTCGTCTCTTTCACACCGAAGTTAGTCGGGCCGAACGCAATATCTTTTTCTACCGTCTCTTCAAATAGTTGATGTTCCGGATATTGGAAGACGATACCGACTTTACTTCTTAGCTGTTTTAAGTCACGTTGCTTTCTTTCTTTTGTTAATGTGTAATTACCGATTGTCACTTCCCCTTCTGTTGGGGTAAGTAAACCATTTAAATGTTGAATTAATGTCGACTTTCCTGATCCTGTATGGCCGATGATAGCAACGTACGAGCCGGATGGCACGTGGAAAGAGACGTTTTTCAACGCAACGTGTGCAAATGGTGTATTCGGTTGGTATGTATAGCTAACGTCTTTTAATGTAATATCCATACGTTCCTCCACGATTGTTGTACTGATTCACTTTTCGTACGTTGTAACATGTTTTTAGTATATTATCATGTAAATATATTGGTAACCATTTCATGCCGTCATTATTATATCATAGTTCATTGTTGCTTCTCGCGTCGTACGTTTACTCTTTTTAATACCGTTCGTTACGACTGTTCGCACTAGGAATAAAAACAGAATAAAAACGCACTCCGATATCGATACGTTACTGCGCGGAGTGCAGATTGTCTCATGTATAGTCTTTCTAACGTTTCTATCAAATAAACTTTTCTCCTTCTCGTTGGTCGGTTTATATGCTTGAGAGTAGGTTGAAGTTTTACATACGTATAAGTTGTCTCGTCGATTTATTGCTACGATATGTATTTTCTAATCGTTGCAATTTCTGTTAACATTTCTTCAATCGTTACCGGTGTTTTCGCTAGTTGGACGTTTTCCTTACGTAGTTCGAGTGCCAATTGTGTCATAAACGGGATATCTAAACCGATTTGTTGCAGTTTTTCCCCGTGTTGTAAAATGTTTTTCGGTGTATCGATTGCCCATATTTCGCCTTCGTTTAGGACGATGACGCGATCTGCTTGGACGACTTCATGTAAGTCATGTGTAATCATAATGAGTGAAAGTTCTTCTTCTTGTTGCAAGGTGGCGATCGTCTCCATCATTTCTTTTCTACCGCGTGGATCGAGCATGACAGTCGCTTCATCCAAAATAATTACTTGTGGAGATATAGCGATCACTCCTGCAATGGCAATACGTTGTTTTTGACCACCAGATAATCGGTGTGGTTCTGTTAGACGATATTGTTCCATGTGGACGGCGCGTAACGCTTCGTCAATACGATGTAACATTTCCTTTCGTGGAATGCCGCGATTCTCCATTCCGAATGCGACATCGTCTTGTACGGTCGTACCGACGAATTGGTTGTCGGGGTTTTGAAAAACCATGCCAACACGTTCACGAATGTCCCAAATAGTTGCTTCTGAAAGTTCAATACTATCGATTACTACTTTGCCCTCGTTCGGAAAAAGCAAACCGTTCATCAGTTTCGCAATCGTCGACTTGCCGGATCCATTGTGACCGATAATAGCAACTGTTTCATTTGGCATGATGGAAAAATGAATGTTTTTTAAGACATATGGTGCTGCTTCGTCATAGCGGAATGATACGTTTTGAAACGAGATGACTGGATCCATGTCGTTGCTTCCTCCTTACTTTTCTACAATTATTATACATGAACGAGTTGGCATTTACATGTAATGACGTTTATTATATTTAATTTTGAAGTGAGTCTGTTTCTCGTATTTTAGAACGTTCGAAAATGACATAACCGAGTTTTTGTAATCGATAAGCTACGAGGGCAATGGCGATTGTTAAAAGAAAGTCTTTTACGAATGGAAGTGCCATCCAAAGCCAAACGAGTCCGTATGTGAAGTTTTCTGGTGCTTCAAACCATAATGTATAAGCAGCATACATCCAGTGTGTTCCAATTATATAGTTTATAAGTAAGCCGACAATTGCGCCGATTAGATAGCCGTTGAATGTTTCTTTACGTTCGCGAATTTTTCCAGCTACGTATGCTGTTACAATAAATGCGACGACGAAGCCAAATGTCGGAGAAATAATCATGCCTATTCCGCCGGCAAAGCGAGCAAATATCGGAGCACCTGCTAATCCGATAAGCATATAAGCGAACATTGTAAAAGAGCCGAATCGGCTTCCAAGTACGAGTCCGGCCAAAATAGAAAAAACGGTCTGCAGTGTAATCGGTACGCCACCAATAACGAGAAATGGAATAATTGCGGTAATGTTAGCACCGATTGCTGTTAATGCAATAAACATCGCACCTAAAATTAATTTGAATGTTTTGCTACGTTGTTGCATATTGCGCCTCCTATGAAAACTGTTAACTTTTATATTAATGAGTTAACGTATGGTTCTAATTTTAGCGAACTCGTCATTTTTGTCAAGTAGTTATTTTACCTAATAACCTACCGATAAAAACAAAAAAGTTGGTAACATACTTCATGTAAGTAGTTACCAACTTAGCGTTCATTATACTAATTCTATTACGGCGATATTTGCTCCATCACCGCGGCGAGGACCTACTTTAATGATACGTGTGTACCCACCTTGTCTGTCCTCATAGCGCTCTGCAATTTCACCAAAAAGTTTCTGGAGGACTTGTTCGTCTTCTTCTGACTTTTTGTTATATAGGAAAGATGCTGCCTGTCTGCGTGCGTTTAAATCACCTTTTTTACCGAGTGTAATCATTTTTTCAACTGCTGAGCGTACTTCTTTCGCTTTTGCCTCAGTTGTTTCTACACGTTCGTGTAAAATGACGTCTGCTGCTAAGTTGCGTAATAGTGCAAGGCGAGCATCTGTTGTTCGGCCTAACTTTCTAGCCATGAGTATCCCTCCTTTATTCTTGCCTATGACTTAGTCGTCACTGCGCAAGCTTAATTCTAGCTCCGCTAATTTACTTTTCACTTCATCTAATGATTTCCGTCCTAAGTTACGGACTTTCATCATATCTGCTTCTGTTTTTGTCGTTAATTCTTGTACTGTATTAATTCCAGCGCGTTTTAAGCAGTTGTATGAACGTACCGATAAGTCGAGTTCTTCAATCGTCATTTCGAGTACTTTTTCTTTTTGGTCTTCTTCTTTTTCAACCATTATCTCTGCGTTCTGTGCTTGATCTGTTAATCCGACAAAAATATTTAAGTGTTCGGTGAATACTTTTGCACCTAGTGATACGGCTTCTTCCGGACGGATACTTCCGTTTGTCCATACGTCAAACGTTAATTTGTCGTAGTCCGTTATTTGTCCGACCCGTGTGTTTTCAACTTGGTATGATACGCGTGAAACTGGTGTGAAAACAGAATCGACAGGAATGACACCAATCGGTTGGTTTTCCTGTTTATTCTCTTCGGCTGTTCGATATCCACGTCCTCGTTCAGCTGTTATTTTCATATACAGTTTCCCGCTACTATTTAACGTTGCTATGTGAAGTTCTGGATTTAAAACTTCTACATCGCTGTCGTACGTTAAATCGGCAGCTGTTACAACGCCTTCTCCTTGAGCATCGATTTCGAGCGTCTTTACATCATCGGAATAAATTTTGAGAGCTAATTGCTTTAAGTTTAATATGATGGTCGTTACATCTTCCACAACGCCGTCAATCGTTGAAAATTCATGTAGTACACCATCGATCTGTACGGATGTAACCGCGGCACCTGGAAGTGAGGATAAGAGGATACGGCGCAATGAGTTTCCTAGCGTTGTACCGTATCCGCGCTCTAGCGGCTCAACTACAAATTTACCAAATGTAGCATCATCACTTATTTCAACCGTTTCAATATTAGGTTTTTCAATCTCGATCATTCCATTAAGCCCTCCCTTTTAAAACTAACGTCCATGCTTTCATTGAACAAATACGTGCGTATACGGATGTTCTACGCAAATATCGTTCTATCCTACATGCTCTTAAGAAGCTATCAATATCTGCAGAAAATAGATGATAACGTATGAGAATGCTGTACATACGATACATCTACATTATGGACAGAGTGATAATTTCTCAAACAGTATTATTACACGCGACGTCGTTTTGGTGGGCGACATCCGTTATGTGGGACAGGCGTTACATCACGAATAGCTGTAATTTCTAATCCAGCTGCTTGTAAAGAACGAATTGCTGCTTCACGCCCTGCACCTGGTCCTTTTACGGATACTTCCAAGTTTTTCATGCTCGTTTCTAACGCTGCTTTTGCCGCAGTTTCTGCAGCCATTTGTGCTGCAAAAGGTGTCGATTTTCTCGATCCTTTAAAGCCTAATGCACCTGCTGAGCTCCAACCAATAACGTTTCCTTGTAAATCAGTAATCGTTACGATCGTGTTGTTAAATGTTGAATGAATGTGGGCGACTCCCGTTTCTATCGTTCTTCTCGTACGACGTCTACGCGGTTGACCTGTTTTACGTGCCATTTATTCATTTACCTCCTTTGTTCTATCGTTAGTCTTTCTTTCCTGCAATTGCGATACGTGGACCTTTACGTGTGCGTGCGTTGTTTTTCGTATTTTGTCCTCTTACTGGTAGCCCTCTGCGATGACGTAACCCACGGTAAGAGCCGATTTCTGTTAAACGTTTAATGTTTAAAGAAACTTCACGACGTAAGTCCCCTTCAATTGTATAGTTATTCACGACTTGACGAATCTTGCCTAACTCTTCTTCTGTTAAGTCGCGTACACGAGTATCTTCTGAAACTCCTGCTTGTTCTAATATTTCTTGTGAACGAGCTTTTCCTATGCCGTAAATTGCTGTTAATGCAATAACAACTCGTTTATCTCTAGGAATGTCGATTCCTGCAATACGTGCCATTTATTCATTCACCTCCGAAGGATTTATCCTTGTTTTTGCTTATGTTTCGGGTTTTCACAAATAACCATTACTTTTCCTTTACGTCTAATTACTTTGCATTTTTCGCAAATTGGCTTTACTGATGCTCTTACTTTCATCGTTTTACCTCCTCTAAGATCGGAGCTTTCATCTTATTTGTAACGGTACGTGATACGGCCTTTCGTTAAATCGTACGGCGATAACTCGACCGTCACTTTATCTCCTGGTAAGATGCGGATAAAATGCATACGTATTTTTCCTGATACGTGCGCCAAAATCGTATGACCATTTTCAAGTTCTACGTGAAACATTGCATTCGGCAACGTTTCCGTTACGACACCTTCAACTTCGATAACGTCTTCTTTAGACATCGTGTACGTCTCCCTTCTCTAAAAGAGTCACAACTTCCTCTCGATACTTTGCGATCGCAAATCGTAACTTCCCGTTGGAGACACGATTTGTCTCCAAAAGACTCTTTCTAACTTCTTCTGAGATGAAGTTCGTTCGTTCAATATGATTGATGTTTTTCTTTTTTGGCGAATCGTACTTTCGCTTGTCGCCATCTGCTAACAATACGAAGCGTTCGTTTATTTTTCCGATGATTACCGCTAATTTTCCTTTTTCTCTACCTTGTGTGACACGAACTATTTGACCAACTTGTATCGTTGAGGTCCCCTTAGACAACAGCAATCACCTGCAATTTTCATATCGTCTCCTGTAAGTGAATCTGTTTATTGATTCAATTGACGTTCAATTTCAGAAAAGACAGCTTCTATGTCTTGATCTCCGTTAACTGTTAGTAAAACACCTTCTTGTTCATAGAAGTCAAGTAACGGTTTCGTCTGTTTTATGTTAACATCCAATCGTTTTTGAACTGTTTCCTCTGTATCATCATCTCGTTGCACTAATTCGGTGCCATCCTTATCACAAACACCTTCTTGCTTAGGTGGATTGTACATGATGTGGTATGTCGTACCGCAACTTGGACAAACGCGACGACCTGTTAGTCTCTCTAACAGCTTTTCTTTCGGTACATCTACGTGAATGACGTAGTCGAGCTTTTTACCGAGTTTATCCGTAATCTTGCGTAGTGCTTCTGCTTGAGGAATCGTTCTTGGAAACCCATCAAGCAAAAATCCGTCCTTACAATCATCCATCGCTAGGCGTTCTTCGACGATTCCATTTGTTACTTCGTCTGGAACGAGTGCTCCTTCGTCCAAGTATTGTTTCGCTTGCTTACCTAAAGGTGTTCCCTCTTTAATCGCTAGACGAAACATGTCGCCTGTTGAGATGTGCGGTATATTAAATTTTTCATTAATTTTCTCCGCTTGTGTTCCTTTTCCGGCACCGGGTAATCCCATTAAAATGATATGCAATTCGCTCGCCTCACTCTCTGCATTTCGCATCGTTTACGACCGGATAAAACCTTGATAATGTCGTTTGACAAGCTGACTTTCTAGTTGTTTCATCGTCTGTAGTGCAACACCGACGACGATGAGTAAGCTCGTTCCACCGATTTGCACTGCTGTTGGTAGGTTGGCAATTCCACCTAATAGGATCGGTAATACGGAAACAGCTGCTAAAAAGATCGATCCGACAAATGTAAGTCGGTACATAACGCGTGTTAAATACGTCTCTGTATTTCTACCCGGTCTAATTCCTGGAATGTAACCAGCTTGTTTTTGTAAGTTTTCAGCCATTTGTTCAGGGTTCACTTGTACGAATGTATAGAAGTACGTAAATGCAATAATTAAAATGACGTATAGTACCATCCCAATCGGTTGTGTATAATCAAAGATCATCTCGATTGTCGATGCTACTTTACTTCCTTCAAAGAAGCTCGCTATCGTTCTAGGTGCCACGATGAACGCAATAGCAAAGATAACCGGAATAACTCCTGCCGCATTTACTTTCAAAGGTATATGCGTCGAATGACCACCAACCGGTGAACGGTTCACTAATCGCTTTGCATATTGAACTGGTATCTTTCGTTCTGCTTGTTGAATGTATATGACACCAACTGTCACTGCCAAAACGACTAACACGATCAATGCGACGATTACAATGTTGATGAATAAGTCTGGTCCAGGGTTAATGAAATATTGGCTATATAGTTGTTTTACACCGTTCGGAACTGCCGCGACGATTCCTGCAAAGATGATGATTGAAATTCCGTTCCCAACACCATTTGCAGTGATTTGTTCACCGAGCCACATTAAAAATGCAGTTCCTCCGGTTAACACGAGTGCGATAATGAGTATTTTAGAAAAACTAGGGTTTTCTATTAATAATCCTCCAGCCATCGCATTAAAGCCGATCGACATCGCGATCGCTTGAATAAATGCTAAGACGACCGTTCCATAACGTGTTACTTGGGCTATCTTCCGTCGACCCATTTCTCCTTGTCTTTTCCATTCTGTAAATGTCGGTACTACATCCATTTGCAACAATTGCATAATGATCGAGGCAGTAATGTAAGGCATGATCCCCATCGCAAGGATAGAGAAGTTTTGTAATGCCCCTCCACCGAACGTGTTTAAAAATCCGAACACGTTTTGCTGGTTCATAAAGTCGATTGCTTCTTTATTCGTATAAGGTACAGGTATAAATGTTCCGATACGGAAAACGATGAGCATTAGTAGTGTAAAAAGAATTTTCTTTCTAATGTCAGCAACGCGCATAAAATTGGAAATCGTTCGGAACATTAAATCACCTCGACTTTTCCGCCTGCTGCCTCAATCGATTCTTGTGCTGATTTGGAAAATTTATGAGCTTTAACTGTAAGCCCTTTTTCTAGCGTTCCTTTTGCTAAAACTTTCACACCAGATTTCACGTTGTTAATGACCCCAGTCTCTAACAGTAACTCTGGTGTTACGACTGTATCCGTGTCAAAACGATTTAACGTTTCAAGATTTACGATTGCATATTGTTTACGGTTAATATTCGTAAACCCACGTTTCGGTAAACGTTGGAATAGAGGTGTTTGACCTCCCTCGTATCCGACACGTGTTCCTTTTCCGGCGCGTGCGTTTTGTCCTTTATGACCTTTTCCGGAAGTTTTCCCATGACCTGAGGCCATTCCTCTACCAACGCGTTTACGCTTCGTGCGGCTTCCTTCATTTGCTTTTAACTCATGAAGTTTCATTGTTCACGCCCTCCTTTTACGTTCATTTCTATCATTACAGTTCTTTAACTGATACTAAGTGCGATACACGGTTAATCATTCCTCGAACTGCAGGTGTATCGTTATGAATAACGGTATCGTTAATTTTTTTAAGACCTAAAGTTTGAACTGTTCTTTTTTGTGTTTCGTTTCTTCCGATAACACTTCGTTTGAGGGTGATTTCTACTTGTTTAGACATATGTGTCTCCCTCCTTATCCTAAGATTTCTTCAACAGTTTTTCCGCGTAGTTTTGCTACTTCTTCTACCGTTTTTAAGTTTTCAAGTCCGTTAATCGTTGCGCGAATCATATTGATCGGGTTGTTTGACCCTAATGATTTCGTTAAAATATCACCTACACCTGCGAGCTCTAGTACCGCACGTACAGGACCACCTGAAATAACACCAGTACCTTCTGCTGCTGGCTTCATTAATACATTTCCTGAGCCGAAGCGACCGTTAATTTCGTGAGGGATTGTCGTACCGACGATCGGAACTTCGATAATGTTCTTCTTTGCGTTGTCGATTGCTTTCTTAATCGCTTCTGGTACTTCAAGTGCTTTCCCCATACCAAAACCTACACGACCTTTTTTATCTCCAACTACAACGACTGCTGCAAAACGGAAGCGACGGCCTCCTTTTACTACTTTTGCAACACGATTTACTGTTACTACACGCTCTTCAAATTCGCTTTTTTGCGCATCTCTTCTTTTACTCAACGTAATCATTCCCTCCTTCGTGAATTAAAATTGTAATCCTGCTTCCCGTGCAGCTTCTGCTAATGCTTTTACACGTCCATGATAAATGTAGCCACCACGGTCAAAGACTACTTCTTTATATCCTTTTTCAATGGCGCGTTCTGCGATTAACTTCCCTACTTTTTCAGCTGCTTCAATGTTGCTCGTTTGAGCGCCATCGAAATCTTTTTCGTTCGTATTCGCACTTACTAACGTAACGCCACGCTCATCATCAATTAATTGTGCATAAATATTTTTATTTGAACGATATACGTTTAAACGTGGACGAGTTTCTGTACCACTAATTTTTCTACGTACTCGACGGTGAATTCGTTTGCGAACATAGTTTTTACTTTGTTTCGTGATCATGTCGTTGCCACTCCTTTCAACGAGACTTTAATTATTTAGCCGTTTTTCCTTCTTTACGACGTACATATTCGTCTTTATAGCGAATTCCTTTTCCTTTGTACGGCTCTGGAGGACGGATTGCGCGAATGTTCGCAGCTACTGCGCCAACACGCTCTTTGTCGATTCCTTTGACGATAATTTCCGTGTTTTTCGGCACGTCAAATTCGATGTTTTCTTCCTGTTCAACTTCAACCGGATGCGAATATCCTGCGTTGACGACTAATTTGTTACCTTGCATTTGCGCACGGTATCCAACTCCAATAATTTCAAGTTCTTTTTGGAAACCTTTTGATACCCCTTCGATCATGTTAGCAATAATGCTTCGTGTTGTTCCGTGTAAAGCGCGGTTTTCTTTTTCATCGTTCGGTCGTTCAACGACAATTTCTTTTTCTTCTATATTAACCTTCATATCACTATGAAGTTCTCTTTCTAACGTTCCTTTCGATCCTTTTACCGTAATCGTTTGACCGCTAAGTGTCACTTCGACACCCTCAGGAATTTCGATTGGTTTTAAACCGATACGTGACATGTGTGCACCTCCTAAAAACGTTTCATTTTTACCAAATGTAAGCTAATACTTCTCCACCAACTGATTGTGCACGCGCCTCTTTATCAGATAGAACCCCTTTTGAAGTAGAGACGATTGCAATTCCTAAACCGTTTAATACGCGTGGCACTTCGTCTGCCTTTGCATATACACGTAATCCTGGTTTACTAATACGTTTCAAACCTGTAATTACCCGTTCGTTTGCTTCACCGTACTTTAAAAAGATACGTAAAATTCCTTGTTTACTGTCTTCAATTACTTCGTAATCACGTACATATCCTTCACGTTTTAAAATGTCAGCTATTTCCGTTTTTAATTTTGATGCTGGAATATCCAACTTTTCATGACGAACGACGTTTGCATTACGAATACGCGTTAACATATCCGCGATTGGATCTGTCATTACCATTCATCATTACCTCCTTCCGTATTACGTACATTACCAGCTTGCTTTTCTTACGCCTGGAATTTGTCCTTTATGAGCTAGTTCTCGGAAACATATTCGGCATAGTCTAAATTTACGAATGACTGATTTCGGTCGACCGCAACGTTCACAACGTGTATATTCACGAACTTTAAATTTCTGTGGACGCTTTTGCTTAACAACTAATGCTTTTCTAGCCACAAATTTTCCTCCTTATTATTCGTTCTTATCGTTGAAATGGCATGCCGAGTTGACCTAATAGTTCACGTGCTTCTTCGTCTGTCTCGGATGTCGTCACAATTGCGATATCCATTCCACGTACTTTGCTTACTTTATCGTAATCTATTTCAGGGAAAATTAACTGTTCTTTAATTCCCAATGTGTAGTTTCCTCTTCCATCGAAAGATTTGCTTGATACTCCGCGAAAGTCACGTACTCGTGGTAGAGCTACGCGAATTAGCTTTTGTAAGAATTCGTACATTCTTTCGCCACGAAGCGTCACTTTCGTTCCAATTGGCATCCCTTCACGTAAACGGAAGCCAGCAATTGATTTTTTCGCACGAGTAATAATTGGTTTTTGCCCTGAAATTAGTGCGAGTTCTTCTACTGCGTTATCTAAAAGTCTTGTGTTTTGAACTGCATCGCCAACACCCATGTTAATGATGATTTTTTCTATTTTTGGTACTTCCATAACAGAGTCGTAGTTGAACTTCTCCATCATCGATGGAACTACTTGCTCTAGATAAATCTGTTTTAATTCGTTCATTGTATGTCACCCTCCCTTTTACGTTATTTATCTAAAGGTTCACCGGACTTTTTCGCGATACGGATCTTTTTTCCGTCTTTTACTTCATAGCCAACACGAGTTGCTTCACCAGTTTTCGGATCGACTGGTAAAACGTTCGACGCGTGTATTGGTGCTTCTTGATTTAAAATTCCACCTTGTGGATTATCTTGTGTCGGTTGGGAATGGACTTTCACCATGTTAATTCCTTCTACAAGAACGCGGTTCTTTTTCGGGTACGTTTCAAGTATCGTTCCTTGTTTGCCACGATCTTTACCTGAAAGAACAACGACTTTGTCACCTTTTTTAACATGCATTCGTAACGCACCTCCTGTATTGTGCATTTTCAATCGTTCATTTTTTTATAATACTTCTGGAGCTAGTGAAATAATTTTCATAAATTGAGCATCACGTAATTCCCTTGCAACCGGTCCGAATATACGTGTTCCTCTTGGACTTTTATCTTCACGGATTATAACTGCTGCATTTTCGTCAAAACGAATGTACGATCCGTCCTTACGGCGAGCTCCAGTTTTCGAACGCACAATAACTGCTTGAACAATGTCACCTTTTTTGACAACGCCACCGGGTGTTGCTTCTTTTACCGTTGCAACGATGACATCTCCAATATTGGCAGTTTTCTTGCCCGTTCCACCTAATACTTTAATCGTTAAAATTTCTCTTGCACCAGAGTTATCGGCAATTTTTAAACGGCTTTCTTGTTGAATCATCTCTGTACCTCCTCTCAGAAACGTTCCTTAAATGATGATTGCTTCTTCGACTACTTCGACTAAACGATAATGTTTCGTTTTCGATAATGGGCGTGTTTCCATTATGCGGACGATATCACCGTTTTTCGCTTCGTTGTTTTCATCGTGTACCTTGAACTTTTTCGAGTGTTTAATTCGTTTTTTATACAGTGGATGTACTTTATACGTTTCGACGAGAACCGTAACTGTTTTATCCATTTTATCTGATACGACACGTCCTGTGTACGTTTTTCGGTCATTGCGTTCACTCATCGTTTCATTGACCTCCTCTTATCATTAATTTTCTGGGCTTAGTTCACGTTCGCGTGCTACTGTTTTTAGGCGCGCAATCGTACGTTTTACTTCTTTAATACGCGCTGTATTCTCTAATTGTCCAGTTGCGAGTTGGAAACGTAAATTAAATAATTCTTCTTTCATCGATTGTACGTTTTGTTCAATTTCGGCAGTGGTTAATTCTCTTATTTCTTTAGCCTTCATTGATTTCACCACCAATTTCTTCACGAGCAACGAATTTCGTCTTGATCGGCAATTTGTGTGATGCAAGACGGAGTGCTTCACGAGCTGTCTCTTCGTCGACTCCTGCTATTTCAAATAGTATTTTACCTGGTTTTACGACTGCAACCCAGCCTTCGAGAGCTCCTTTTCCTGAACCCATACGAACTTCAAGGGGCTTTGCAGTATATGGCTTATCAGGGAATATTTTAATCCAAACTTTTCCTCCACGTTTCATGTAACGTGTCATCGCAATACGAGCGGCTTCAATTTGGCGAGCAGTAATCCATGACGCTTCAAGTGCTTGTAAACCGTAATCACCAAATGCTACTTCAGTGCCACCTTTTGCTTTACCTTTCATACGTCCACGATGTTGTCTACGATATTTTACACGTTTTGGCATTAACATAATGCATTTCCCCCTTCCTTATTTTTGTGGTTTTTCCGGAAGGACTTCGCCACGATAAATCCACACTTTTACACCGAGCTTACCATACGTTGTGTCTGCTTCAGCGTGTGCGTAATCGATATCTGCACGTAATGTGTGTAGTGGTACTGTCCCTTCACTGTAATGTTCTGCACGAGCAATATCTGCTCCTCCGAGTCTTCCCGATACTTGCGTTTTAATTCCGAGCGCTCCTGCACGCATCGTGCGTTGAATTGCTTGCTTCTGAGCACGACGGAATGAAATACGGCTTTCTAATTGACGTGCGATGTTTTCTGCTACTAATTTAGCATCTAAGTCGACGTTTTTAATTTCTACAATGTTAATGTGCACTCTTTTACCTGTAAGTTTCGCTAGTGCTTTACGAAGTTTGTCAACTTCTGATCCACCTTTTCCGATCACCATTCCTGGTTTACCTGTATGGATCGTTACGTTGACACGGTTTGCTGCACGTTCAATTTCAATTGTAGACACTGACGACTGTTTTAATGCTTCTTCTAAAAACTCTCTAATTTTAATATCTTCATGCAATAAGTCTGCATATTCTTTATCTGCATACCATTTTGATTCCCAATCTTTAATAATTCCGACACGAAGACCGATTGGATTTATTTTTTGACCCACAGATTATCCCTCCTTCTTCTCTTTCACTACGATCGTAATGTGGCTTGTGCGTTTATTAATCGCGCTTGCACGTCCTTGCGCGCGTGGTCTAAATCTTTTTAAAGTTATTCCCTCATCGACATACGCTTCAGAAACAACTAAATTATCCGGATCCATTTCATAGTTATGTTCAGCGTTTGCGATAGCTGAGTTAAGAACTTTTTCTATTACTGGTGTTGCTGCACGATTTGTATAGCGTAAAATTGCAATTGCTTCATTTACATCTTTTCCACGAATTAAGTCGACGACTAAGCGTGCTTTTCTAGGCGCGATGCGAACTTGACGAGCAACTGCTTTTGCTATTTGTTCTTTCGTCTCTTGCAATGTACGTGCCTCCTCTCCATTAATTTGTTCGTTTATCGTCACCGGCGTGGCCACGGAAAGTTCTCGTCGGTGCAAATTCTCCTAATTTATGTCCTACCATATCTTCTGTCACGTAAACTGGAACGTGTTTACGTCCATCGTGTACGGCAAATGTATGGCCGACAAAAGATGGGAAAATTGTTGAACGTCGAGACCATGTTTTAATAACTTGCTTTTTATTTTCCTCGTTTAATTGATCGACCTTATTAAGCAAGTGATCGTCGGCGAAAGGGCCTTTTTTTAAGCTACGTCCCATGATAAACCTCCTCTTTTTATTTTTTTATCGTTTACGTTCACGAACAATAAACTTATTAGATGCTTTTGTTGGTCTTCTCGTTTTCTTACCAAGTGTTGGTTTACCCCAAGGTGAAACTGGTGATGGTCTTCCGATTGGTGTACGACCCTCTCCTCCACCATGTGGGTGATCGACCGGGTTCATTGCCGAACCACGTACCGTTGGGCGCTTTCCTAACCAACGTGAGCGACCTGCTTTCCCGATACGTACAAGTTCGTGTTCTACGTTTCCGACTTGACCGACTGTTGCACGACAAGTTCCTAAAATTAATCGAACTTCACCCGATGCTAAGCGTACGAGAACGTATTTATCTTCACGTCCTAAAATTTGCGCTTCTGCTCCTGCCGAACGAGCGAGTTGTCCGCCAGCGCCTGGTTTCAATTCAATGTTATGGATCGTTGTTCCTACTGGAATGTTTTTAAGTGGTAAAGCATTACCTACTTTAATGTCTGCCTGCTCACCTGATTCGATTTGTTGACCTACTTCTAATCCTTTCGGTGCCAAAATATATCGTTTCTCGCCGTCTGCATAATGGATTAATGCAATGTTTGCAGAGCGGTTCGGATCGTATTCGATTGTGGCAACGCGTCCTGGTATGCCATCTTTGTTTCGTTTAAAATCGATAACGCGGTATTGGCGCTTATGTCCTCCACCGTGATGGCGTGTTGTAATACGACCTTGGTTGTTACGACCTGCACTTTTCTTCAAAGGCTGTAACAATGATTTTTCCGGTTGATCTGTCGTAATTTCTGAAAAATCTAATGTCGACATGTTTCGATGACCGTTTGATGTCGGTTTATACTTTCTAATGGACACGTTCTTCCCCTCCTTTTAATGTTTTTATCGTTTATCCTTCAAAGAAATCTAAATCTTTACTATCCTCTGATAGTTGCACAATTGCTTTTTTACGGTTTGGACGGTATCCGCCGTAGCGACCCATCCGCTTAAACTTACCTTTTACGTTCATCGTGTTTACTTTTTCAACTTTTACACCGAAAGCTTCTTCTATAGCATGTTTAATTTCTGTTTTATTCGCTTTCGGATCTACTTCAAACGTATACTTTTTGTCAGCCATTAAGTCTGCGGAGTGCTCCGTAATTACAGGGCGTTTAATAATATCGCGTAAGTTAGATGCCATTATGCAAACACCTCCCCTGCTTTTTCGGCTGCATTTTTCGTGAAAATCACTTTGTCATGTGAAACGATATCTAACACGTTCAATTGATTTACTGTCGTTACGTTTACTTTCTGTAAGTTACTCATCGAGCGAACGACATTTTCATTCGGCTCTGCTGTAACGACTAATGTTTTGTCTGCTACGTTTAAAGCTTCTAAAATTGCAGCTGCATCTTTTGTTTTCGGTTGTTCAAATTGTAAATCATTTAAAACGATGACGTTATCGTTATTTACTTTTGCGGATAAAGCTGATTTTAATGCTAGTCTACGAACCTTTTTCGGTAATGCGTATTTGTAATTGCGCTCTGGTGTCGGTCCGAAGACGACTCCACCGCCTACCCATTGTGGTGCACGTATAGAACCTTGACGTGCTCTACCAGTCCCTTTTTGTCTCCAAGGTTTACGTCCTCCACCACGTACTTCTGTTCTCGTTTTAGCAGCGTGTGTTCCTTGACGTTTTGCTGCACGTTGCATGACAACGACTTCGTGAACGACGTGTTCGTTCGGCTCAATACCGAATACAGATTCGTTTAATTCGATATCGCCTGCTTCTGTTCCATCTTGGTTATATAATGCTACTTTTGGCACGAATGTTTCCTCCTTTCACTGTAAACAGTTTAATTTCCTTTAATTGCTGTAGTGATTTTTACAAGTGACTTTTTCGCACCAGGAACGTTCCCTTTAATTAAAAGGACATTTTTCTCTGCGTCTACTTTTACAACCTCAAGGTTTTGGATCGTCACTTGCTCTGCTCCCATTTGTCCAGGGAGTGCTTTTCCTTTAAACACTCTAGCCGCATCAACTGCTCCCATCGATCCTCCTGAACGGTGGAAACGTGATCCGTGGCTCATCGGCCCGCGAGCATAATTGTGTCGTTTGATTGAACCTTGGAAACCTTTCCCTTTCGACGTTCCAGTAACATCTACTTTATCGCCTTCTTGGAATACTTCTACGTTAACTTCTTGGCCGACTTCATATTCGTCGACGTTTGCGTTACGGATTTCGCGAACGAAGCGCTTAGGAGTAGTTCCTGCTTTATCAGCATGTCCTATCTCTGGCTTATTCGCTTTCGGATCGATGTTTGAATCCTCTTCGTACGCCTCAGGTTTATCTATATTTTCAAACCCGAGTTGAATCGCTTCGTATCCATCAGTTTCAACTGTTTTCTTTTGTAAAACGACGTTTGGTTCTGCTTGCACGACCGTTACTGGTACAAGTTCACCGTTTTCTAAAAACACTTGTGTCATGCCGATTTTGCGACCTAAGATTCCTTTCGTCATCCGTTTGCACCTCCTACTAATGCATGCTTATTATAGTTTTATTTCAATATCTACACCGGACGGTAAATCAAGTCTCATTAAGGAATCGACCGTTTGCGGTGTTGGGTTAAGAATGTCGATTAAACGTTTGTGCGTACGCATTTCAAATTGTTCTCTCGCGTCTTTATAAATGTGAACAGAACGTAATACCGTAAAGATTTTCTTGTCTGTCGGTAATGGAATCGGTCCGGACACATTCGCACCAGCTCTTTTCGCCGTATCGACGATCTTTTCAGCAGACTGGTCTAAAATACGGTGATCGTATGCTTTTAAACGAATTCGAATTTTTTCCTTTGCCATTATTTCCCCTCCCTTTCGCCCATATTAAAATAGACATACTCCGTGAAAATTACTTAATAAAACAAATGGCAATTTTGTTTTATTAACAACCTCTCACATCATCGCGTTGAAATGAAATTTGCGCTCTTATTTTATTCCTTTGAACGGGAAATTTCATTTAAAAATGCAATGCATATATGAATTGCACGATTATATATTATACATATAAAGACTATTGTTTGCAAGTGTAATCTACGTATTTACTAACTTTTTCTACGTCTATCTCGTTTTCCTTATTCGACCCGATTTTTTTAGTGTAAAACTGTTTCGCAAACGACTATTAGTTAGTCATTTACGATGAAAAAAAAGCTAGGCTAATCTCGTTGCTAGCCTAGCTTTTCCCTCTATTTCACTTACTCTTTACTAAACGATTTCTGTAACGACACCTGAACCTACTGTACGGCCACCTTCACGAATAGAGAAACGAGTTCCTTCTTCGATCGCGATTGGTGAAATAAGTTCAACTACCATTTCAATGTTGTCCCCAGGCATAACCATTTCTACACCTTCTGGTAATTCGATAACGCCTGTCACATCCGTTGTACGGAAGTAAAACTGTGGACGATAGTTTGCAAAGAATGGAGTGTGACGTCCACCCTCTTCTTTTGAAAGAACGTATACTTCAGATTTGAACTTTGTATGTGGAGTAATTGATCCTGGTGCAGCTAAAACTTGTCCACGGCTTACTTCTTCACGGTCAACCCCACGAAGTAATGCACCGATGTTGTCTCCAGCTTCAGCATAATCGAGTAACTTACGGAACATTTCAACACCTGTTACAGTTGTCTTCGTAGCTTCATCTGCAAGACCGATAATTTCAACTTCGTCACCGACTTCTACGCGACCACGCTCAACACGTCCTGTAGCAACAGTTCCACGTCCTGTAATTGAGAATACGTCCTCAACTGGCATCATGAACGGCTTATCTGTATCACGCTCAGGCTGTGGAATGTATTCGTCAACGTGCTGCATTAATTCAACGATTTTTTGCTCGTACTCTTCTTCTCCTTCTAACGCTTTAAGCGCAGAGCCAGCAACTACTGGAATGTCGTCGCCAGGGAAGTCGTACTCAGATAAAAGCTCACGAACTTCCATTTCAACTAATTCTAACAACTCTTCGTCGTCTACCATGTCAACTTTGTTTAAGAATACTACGAATGCTGGTACGCCAACGTTACGTGATAAAAGGATGTGCTCACGAGTTTGTGGCATTGGACCGTCCGCTGCAGAAACAACGAGAATTGCTCCGTCCATTTGTGCTGCACCAGTGATCATGTTCTTCACGTAGTCAGCGTGTCCTGGACAGTCAACGTGTGCATAGTGACGGTTTTCTGTTTCGTACTCAACGTGAGAAGTAGCAATTGTGATTCCACGCTCTTTCTCCTCTGGAGCACCGTCGATTTCGTCGTAAGCTTTCGCCTCTCCAGCTCCGTTTAATTTATTCATTACTGTAGTAATTGCTGCAGTTAACGTTGTTTTACCATGGTCAACGTGTCCTAATGTCCCAATGTTAACGTGCGGTTTTGAACGGTCAAATTTTTCTTTTGCCATTTTATATTTCCTCCTTGAGATTTTTAATTTATTTTTACTAAGATTACTTTTCTTAGTTTAACATAAATATTATCTTGAACGACAGGCAAAAATCAATTATTCACCTGCGTTTTTCTGGATGATTTCTTCCGCGATGTTTTTTGGCACTTCTGCGTAGTGATCGAAGAACATTGTATACGTTCCGCGACCTTGTGTATTAGAACGTAACGCTGTTGCATATCCGAACATTTCAGCTAATGGGACGTATGCATTTACAAGCTGTGCGTTACCTCGCGCTTCCATTCCCTCTACGCGACCACGACGTGATGTCACATCGCCGATAATATCTCCCATATATTCTTCAGGTACGACGATTTCAACTTTCATCATCGGCTCAAGTAATACTGGTTGACATTTGTTTTTCGCCGCCTTAAGTGCCATAGAAGCAGCGATTTTAAATGCCATCTCGTTAGAGTCGACATCGTGATAACTACCGTCGTAAAGTGATGCTTTAATGTCAATTAGTGGATAACCAGCTAAGACACCATGTTGCATTGCCTCTTTGATTCCCTCTTCAACAGATGGGATGTATTCGCGTGGTACGACTCCACCGACGATCTTATCTTCGAATTCGAATCCTGCACCGTCTTCGTTCGGTTCGAACTTAATCCAAACGTGTCCGTACTGTCCACGTCCACCAGATTGACGGATAAACTTCCCTTCTACTTCTGCAGCTGCACGGAATGTTTCACGGTATGCAACTTGTGGTGCTCCAACGTTCGCCTCTACTTTAAACTCGCGCTTTAAGCGGTCAACGATAACGTCAAGATGAAGCTCCCCCATACCAGAAATAATCGTTTGTCCTGTCTCTTGATCTGATTCTGTTGTGAATGTAGGGTCTTCTTCCGCTAACTTGCCAAGTGCAATACCCATTTTATCTTGGTCTGCTTTTGTTTTTGGTTCAATTGCAACGGAGATAACTGGTTCAGGGAAATCCATCGATTCTAAAATAACTGGGTGTTTCTCATCACATAATGTATCCCCAGTTGCTGTATCTCGTAAACCTACGGCTGCTGCAATTTCCCCGCAATGTATTTCGGAAATCTCTTCACGAGAGTTCGCGTGCATTTGAAGGATTCGCCCGATACGTTCTTTTTTGTTTTTAACTGTGTTTAAAACGTAAGAGCCTGCATTTAACGTCCCTGAATATACTCGGAAGAACGTTAACTTTCCAACAAATGGGTCTGTCATTACTTTAAATGCTAATGCTGCAAAAGGCTCTTTGTCATCTGAAATACGTTCAGTTTCTTCACCCGTATCAGGTACGATACCTTTAATTGCAGCGATATCTGTAGGGGCAGGTAAATAATCAATTACACCGTCTAAGACGAGTTGAACTCCCCTGTTTTTGAATGCAGATCCACAAAAAACTGGGTAAAATTCAACTTGTAATGTTGCTGTACGGATAGCTTTTTTCAGCTCTTCCTCCGTAATCTCTTCCCCTTCTAAATACTTCATCATAATATCTTCATCGTAGTCTGCAACTGCTTCAATTAGTTCATTACGTAGCTCTTCTGCTTGGTCTAAATAGTCTTCAGGTATGTCGCGGATTTCTGCTTCCGTTCCTAAATCGTCTAAATAGTAATGAGCTTTCATCGTAATTAGGTCGATAATTCCTTCGAATTCATCTTCTGCACCGATTGGATATTGTACCGGTTGTGCGTTTGCACCTAAACGTTCACGTAACGTTCCCGTTGCATATAAAAAGTCAGCGCCGATTTTATCCATTTTGTTAATGAATACGATACGTGGAACTTCATACGTTGTCGCTTGACGCCAAACTGTTTCTGTTTGCGGCTCAACACCCGACTGCGCATCAAGAACGGTAATGGCACCGTCTAATACACGTAGTGAACGTTCAACTTCTACCGTGAAGTCTACGTGTCCCGGTGTATCGATAATGTTAATTCGATGGCCTTTCCACTGGGCTGTTGTAGCAGCAGATGTGATCGTAATTCCACGCTCTTGCTCCTGCTCCATCCAATCCATTTGGGACGCACCTTCGTGTGTTTCTCCTACTTTATGAATACGTCCTGTATAGAAAAGAATACGCTCAGTTGTTGTCGTTTTACCTGCATCAATATGTGCCATGACTCCAATATTGCGTGTCTTTTCCAAGGAGAATTCCCTAGCCATGTATTCTTTCCCTTCCTTTCTGTCCGTTGTATTTCTTTACCAGCGATAATGAGCAAATGCTTTGTTTGCTTCCGCCATTTTGTGTAAATCTTCTCGTTTTCTAACTGCCGCACCTGTGTTGTTCGATGCATCAAGAATTTCGTTTGCTAGTCGCTCTTCCATTGTTTTTTCTCCGCGTAAGCGAGCGTAATTTACAATGTAACGAAGACCTAATGCCTGACGACGTTCTGGACGTACTTCCATTGGCACCTGATAGTTGGAACCACCTACTCGGCGTGCTCTAACTTCTAATACTGGCATGACGTTTTTCATCGCTTCTTCAAAGACGTCCATTGATTTTTGACCACTTTTTTCCTCGATGATTTCAAAAGCTTTATATAAAATCTTCTGTGCTTTCCCACGCTTACCGTCAATCATAATTTGGTTGATGAGACGTGTAACGAGCTTCGAATTATATATTGGATCTGGTAAGACATCTCTTTTTGGTACTGGTCCTTTTCGTGGCATATGTCTTCCTCCTTTCTATCGTTTCTACGAATTAATTTTTGTCTTTTTTCGCACCGTATTTTGAGCGCCCTTGCTTACGCCCTTCAACACCTGCTGTATCTAATGCTCCACGTACGACATGGTAACGAACACCCGGTAAGTCTTTTACTCGACCACCACGTAAAAGAACGACACTGTGTTCTTGTAAGTTGTGACCAATTCCCGGAATGTACGCAGTTACTTCCATGTTATTTGAGAGGCGAACACGTGCATACTTACGTAATGCAGAGTTCGGCTTCTTCGGAGTTAATGTTCCAACACGTGTACATACTCCACGTTTTTGCGGTGAGTTTACGTTTGTAAACTGCTTTTTAAAACTGTTATATCCACGGTTAAGCGCTGGTGAGTCAGACTTATGACGTCTACGTACTCGACCTTTACGTACTAATTGGTTAATTGTAGGCATGTTTTTCCTCCTTCCTCCTTTTGCTTTTACAACCTGTTTTTGTTCATGTGCTACATCTATACCCACATGTCCAGGTGGTTCATATTAACAAAAAATGAATGACGTTAAAAGCTTATTCAACTTTAATGGCAACGGTCGATGCAGCAACATCGATATCACATGCTTTACCAAGCTTATCCTTTGAATCGACATAGTCATAAGGGACGTTATATTTCTCTGCTTCCGATACGACATTGTTCGTAATATGTTCATCAGCATCTTTAGCAAGGATTACTTGCGCTACTTCACCGTTACGAATCGCTTTTAACGTTTGCTTTGTTCCGATAATTAGTCGTGATTGAAGCTGAGTCACCTTATCATACACTTTCGGGTCATCCTCCATTACGAACAGTTATTATCCGGGAACACCTCGAATATTCTATCATCATATTAATACGGTGTCAACCTTTTATATGTTTTGCTTTATAACTATTCAATTATTCCATTATTACATATTCTTTCCGTGATGCTACGTGCATCACGGAAAGAATTTTATTTAATTGGATGGTACCTCTACTTCCTCAACTTCTTCAGGCTGAGCCAATTCAGCTTGTAATTTACGGTAACGTTGCATTCCCGTTCCGGCTGGAATGAGTTTTCCGATAATGACATTTTCTTTTAAGCCGAGTAATTCGTCTGTTTTACCTTTAATTGCTGCATCTGTTAAGACGCGAGTCGTCTCTTGGAAAGAAGCTGCAGATAAGAACGAATCTGTTTCAAGGGATGCTTTCGTAATACCGAGTAAAACTGGTTCACCGACAGCTGGCTCTTTACCTTCTTGCAATACTTTATTGTTTACTTCTTTAAAGTAGTGAATATCGATAAGTGATCCAGGTAATACGTCTGTATCACCAGATTCGAGTATTTTAACTTTCCGTAACATTTGACGTACCATTACTTCGATATGTTTATCGCCAATTTCAACACCTTGCATACGGTATACTCGTTGTACTTCTTGTAAGAGATACGACTGAACACCCTCGACACCTTTTACGCGTAACAACTCTTTCGGATCAATTGAACCTTCGGTCACTTCTTGACCAGGTTTTACTTCAGCGCCGATTTCTACTTTTAACCGCGCGTTATAAGGTACTGTATACGTAACACTTTCTACTTCGCTCTCTACGACGACTTCCCGTTTATCTTTCGACTCTTTAATATCTGTAACTGTACCTTCGATTTCACTAATTGTCGCTTGCCCTTTCGGGTTACGTGCTTCAAATAGCTCTTGAATTCGTGGTAAACCTTGTGTAATATCGTCACCCGCAACTCCACCAGTGTGGAACGTACGCATCGTTAACTGTGTTCCAGGTTCACCGATCGATTGTGCAGCGATAATTCCGACTGCTTCGCCGACTTCAACATCTTCACCCGTCGCTAAGTTGCGACCATAACATTTCTTACAGACGCCATGCTTCGTGTGACATGTGAAGACGGAACGAATCGCTACTTCTTCAATTCCTGCTTCATCGATTTGTTTAGCTTGGTCTTCGTTTATGATTTCCTCTTGTTCGACGATTACTTCTTTCGTTTCCGGGTGATATACTGTTTCGAATGCGGTACGACCAATAAGTCGGTCAATTAACGGTTCAATGACTTCTGAACCGACGGCAATTTCAGAAACTGTCAAGCCCCGGTCTGTTCCGCAATCAGCTTCGCGAACGATAACATCTTGCGCAACATCAACGAGTCTACGCGTTAAGTAACCAGAGTCCGCCGTTTTTAGCGCTGTATCGGCTAGTCCCTTACGCGCACCGTGTGTTGAAATGAAGTATTCAAGTACGGATAAACCCTCTCGGAAGCTTGATTTGATCGGTAACTCGATAATCTTACCCGCCGGGTTTGCCATTAGTCCACGCATTCCCGCTAACTGGGACACGTTCGACGGGTTACCACGTGCACCTGAGTCACTCATCATGAAAATTGGGTTCGTATTATCAAGTGTTTCCATGAGACGGTCTTGGATATCATCTTTTACGTCAGACCAGATAGAGATAACACTATTGTATCGTTCCTCATCTGTAATAAGACCTCTTCTAAATTGCTTCAATACCGTATCTACTTTTTCCTGTGCTTTGTCGAGCAATTCTGGTTTTTCTTTCAAACTAATAATATCTGCTACGCTGACTGTCATACCCGCTTTTGTCGAATATTCAAACCCTAAATCTTTCATCCGGTCGAGCATTTTCGACGTTTCGCTAATTTTATATCGTTTAAACACTTCCGCGATAATGTCGCCTAGGATGCCTTTTTTAAAGGGAGATACAAGTTCATGTTTTTCAATCTCCTCTTTCACATTTGCTCCTTTATCGAGGAAGTATTTTTCAGGTGTTGCTACTTCTAAGTTGGACCGAGTCGGTTCGTTAATGTATGGGAACGACTCTGGAATAATTTCATTGAATATTATTTTTCCGACAGTTGTGACGAGTAATTTACTGTTCTGTTCTTCTGTAAAGGTCGGATTGTTTAAGCTTCCGGCTTGCACCGCAATACGTGAATGTAAGTGGACGTATCCATTTTGGTATGCAATTAATGCTTCGTCAGAGTCTTTAAAGACTTTCCCTTCACCGATTGCCCCTTTTTGTTCCATCGTTAAGTAGTAGTTTCCTAACACCATATCTTGCGATGGGGTAACAACTGGTTTTCCGTCCTTCGGGTTTAAGATGTTTTGTGCTGCTAACATTAATATGCGTGCTTCCGCTTGCGCTTCCGCAGATAAAGGTACGTGAACAGCCATTTGGTCTCCGTCAAAGTCCGCGTTATATGCTGTACAAACGAGTGGATGCAGACGAATTGCACGCCCTTCAACGAGTGTTGGTTCAAACGCTTGAATACCAAGTCTGTGTAGTGTTGGTGCACGGTTTAATAAAACTGGATGCTCTTTAATTACTTGTTCTAACACATCCCAAACTTCAGGATGTACCCGTTCTATTTTTCGTTTTGCTGACTTAATATTGTGAGCAATTTTTTGACCGACAAGCTCTTTCATAATAAATGGCTTAAATAATTCAAGAGCCATTTCTTTCGGTAATCCACACTGATACATCTTTAAGCTCGGTCCGACGATAATAACCGAACGCCCTGAGTAATCAACACGTTTTCCGAGTAAGTTTTGACGGAAACGGCCTTGCTTCCCTTTCAACATGTGGGAAAGTGATTTTAATGGGCGGTTACCTGGACCTGTAACTGGTCGACCGCGTCGGCCGTTATCAATTAACGCATCGACAGCTTCTTGTAACATACGCTTTTCGTTTTGGACGATAATGCTTGGAGCACCAAGATCTAACAGTCGCTTTAAACGGTTGTTCCGGTTAATAACGCGACGGTATAAGTCGTTTAAATCTGATGTTGCAAAACGTCCTCCGTCAAGTTGAACCATCGGGCGGATTTCCGGTGGAATAACTGGTAGAACGTCTAAGATCATCCATTCAGGCTTGTTTCCTGAATTACGGAAAGCTTCCATTACTTCTAAGCGTCTAATAGCACGTGTTCTACGCTGTCCTTGAACTGTTTTTAATTCTTCTTTTAGTTCTTGCACTTCTTTATCAAGATCGATGTCTTGAAGTAATCTACGTACAGCTTCAGCACCCATCTCTGCACGGAAAGCTGCTCCGTATTTTTCATAAAACTGGCGGTATTCTTTTTCTGACAACAATTGCTTTTTCTCTAGCGGAGTGTCGCCCGATTCTGTCACAACGTAAGCGGCAAAATATAAAATTTCCTCAAGTGCTCTTGGGGACATATCTAAAATAAGCCCCATACGACTCGGGATGCCTTTAAAATACCAAATGTGTGAAACTGGTGCCGCTAATTCGATGTGAGCCATTCGCTCACGACGAACTTTCGACTTCGTCACTTCGACTCCACAACGGTCACAGACAACCCCTTTATAACGTACCCGTTTATACTTTCCGCAGTGACATTCCCAATCTTTTTGTGGACCGAATATACGTTCACAAAAGAGACCATCTTTTTCCGGTTTCAATGTACGATAATTTATCGTTTCTGGCTTTTTAACTTCACCGTAGGACCAAGAGCGAATTTTCTCTGACGATGCTAAACCAATTTTCATAAATTCAAAGTTATTTACATCTAGCAAGGGCTCTACCTCCCATTTTTTATCCGTTCTTCTTTACTATAAAATAGGAACGTGGATTCATAAGAGGTCACGTTTTTCATGACCTCTTACAATCCATTAATCTTGCTTTACTTCTAAATTTAACGAGTCTTCTGTGTCGGAATCATCTTCTTCTAATGTGCGAAGATCAATTTCCTCCTCATCACTCGATAACATCTTCACATCCATTCCTAAGCTCTGCAATTCTTTAATGAGTACTTTAAAGGACTCCGGAATTCCAGGCTCTGGAACGTTTTCGCCTTTAACGATCGATTCATACGTTTTCACACGCCCGACGATGTCATCCGACTTCACTGTAAGAAGCTCTTGTAATGTGTATGCAGCACCGTACGCTTCAAGCGCCCAAACTTCCATCTCTCCGAAACGCTGTCCTCCAAACTGCGCCTTTCCACCGAGTGGCTGCTGCGTTACAAGTGAGTAAGGTCCCGTAGAACGAGCGTGTAGTTTATCATCGACCATGTGCGATAGTTTCAACATGTAAGAAATTCCAACAGCAACACGGTTGTCGAACGGTTCGCCGGTACGCCCATCGTACAGTATTGTTTTCGCGTCTTCAGGCATACCTGCTTCATCGATCGTTTTCCATACGTCTTCTTCCGTTGCTCCATCGAAAACTGGTGAGGAGACTCGGATTCCGAGTTTTTCCGCCGCCATTCCTAAATGGAGTTCAAACACTTGTCCGATATTCATTCGTGATGGAACTCCGAGTGGATTTAACATAATGTCGATCGGTGTTCCATCAGGTAAAAATGGCATATCTTCTTCTGGGAGTAGTTTAGAAATAACCCCTTTGTTTCCGTGACGACCTGCCATTTTATCCCCTTCGGAAATTTTCCGCTTCTGTACGATATAAACACGGATGAGCTGATTGACACCCGGTTTTAATTCATCGCCAGCTTCCCTACTAAACACTTTTACGTCTAATATGATCCCACCTGCTCCGTGTGGAACACGTAAGGATGTATCGCGGACTTCCCGTGCTTTTTCACCGAATATAGCGTGTAATAAACGCTCTTCAGCAGATAATTCTGTTACACCTTTTGGCGTCACTTTTCCAACTAGTATATCGCCGTCTTTTACTTCTGCACCGATGCGAATAATTCCGTCTTCGTCGAGATTTTTTAGAGCATCTTCCCCAACGTTTGGAATATCACGCGTAATTTCTTCCGGCCCAAGCTTCGTATCACGAGCTTCCGCTTCGTATTCTTCTATATGAATCGACGTGAAGTCGTCGTCTTTTACGAGTTTTTCACTCATAATAATCGCGTCCTCATAGTTGTAACCTTCCCACGTCATAAATGCGACGAGGACGTTACGGCCGAGTGCGAGCTCACCATTTTCCATCGATGGTCCATCGGCGATTACTTCACCCTCTATTACACGGTCACCTTGTTTAACGATCGGACGCTGGTTATAGCAAGTTCCTTGGTTTGAACGGATATATTTTTGTAATCGGTAGCGATCGATATCACCTAATACTTCTTTTCCGTCTACTTCAGACACTCTACGAACGACAATTTCTTTCGCCTCGACGCTTTCTACGATTCCATCATGACGACAAATAATCGCTGCACCTGAATCTCTACCAGTAACGTACTCCATTCCTGTACCGACAATAGGTGCTTGTGGCTTTAAGAGTGGAACTGCTTGACGTTGCATGTTCGCTCCCATTAATGCACGGTTTGAGTCGTCATTTTCTAAAAATGGAATACAAGCGGTCGCTGCGGAAACGACTTGCTTCGGTGAAACGTCCATATAATCTATTTGGTCACGGGAGACAATGGTGTTTTCACCACGAAAACGGGCG
>DATGRY010000028.1:0-4664 GCA_035303165.1 Pseudogracilibacillus sp. | reverse complement strand
TTGTTTCCGTTGTAATCTAAAATCGATTAAATGAAAAGAAGTTTTTGATGTTGTCTCCTAAAAAATTACACTCACCATTTTCACATTACGTAGCGCTTTAGTTGAATTATTAAGGAAATGCTATATAATAATTGTAGAAATTAATAGGGGGCATTAGCTCAGTTGGGAGAGTGCTTGCGTGGCACGCAAGAGGTCGTCGGTTCAAGCCCGACATGCTCCATTAAAAGAAATACCTACACGACAATCGTGGTAGGTGTTTTTTTATTCTCCTCTCTCGGAGATACTTCTCGCGCTCTTGTAAACGAATACGCAATATACGGTTACCTCACCGCTGCAGTACTTATAGTATTCGTTAAAAGTGGGCAACATACGAGATGTAATAAATGGTAAACGCTACTATAAATATCGTATCCGCTATCGCTCGATATAACATAACTCGCGATTTACTTAACTTTTCAACAGACGTATTAAAAACTGCGTGATATCCGTCCATGATAATAAAAATAGCTAAAAGTATTGCGACGAGTATGTTTTTCGTTACGCTATAGACGATCAAATAAAAAAGCCAACTCCTAAAAAAGGAAAACCCTAACGCAAGCAAAGAAACGGAAAGACTTTCAACCTTGAGCTCGACTTCCTCAGTCGTGATCTCCTGTAATCCTTTATGTATTTTTCGATGCTCCACCAAGTACGAAATATTAACATATAAAAGTATGAGGAAATAAAGCAAAATAAAAAGCGATTGATTCGCTAGAAAAATATCCATCATATAATGATGCCCTCCCCCGTTGCTGCCTAAGTTTAATCGGCAAACTTTCCTATATATAAGTTAATCGTTATGCACTTTTCCTAGAAATCCATTGGCGGATTCTTTTGGATCGCGCAATCATAAAAAAACTTTACGCTTTACTTGATTAAACTACTTTTATTACATTATCACAAAAGATTGTCCTACTTAACTATGTTTATGACGAGTTAATCATGTTAGGTGGATCTACGTCAATATGTTGGACATAAATAGTTGAAAACTACTTGATCTTTTAAAAACTAAGCTGTTTTTAAAGTGAAATCTTCCATTGCTTGCGGTGCTCGATAACCTATACTACTCTGCATTCTTTTGCGATTATACTGTCTCTAAATATTGACATAAAACCAAGTGAGCCGACTCATAATCTAGGTAACATCTTTATAAAAGCGCGCAATGAAGTCGACATGTAGCCATCGTTGCGATAGATAAAAACAGTTTCAACTTTACCAAATTTACTCGTTATACAATGTTTATTAAGTTGATTGTCTTTCATATGTTGATCAACTACGCTCTCGGGAAGTAAACTTACACCCATTCCCGCCGAAACACAACCGATAATTCCATCAAGTGTGCCAAATTCCATTATCTTTTTCGGAATGACCCCTTCATGACGTAACCATTCCTCAAATCTTGCTCTATATGAGCATCCTTGCCGAAATACTAAAATTGTCCGATTCTCTAGCTCGTTCACAGACGCAAAAGAGGGTTGAAGATTGTCTGTAATTAATACTAATTTCTCTTCTGTAACTGTTTTATATAATAATTCTGAGTGATTGATAGGACCGGCGACAAACGCACCATCTAAATCATATTCTAAAACACCTTGAACATTTTGCTCTGTAGGATTCGTTTTTAACATAAGATCAACAGCCGGATATGTATGATGAAACTTCGTAAGTAATGATGGTAAACGAACAGCCGCAGTCGTTTCCATCGAACCAATGATTAATGGACCTTTTGGTGTCTCGTCATCACTCATCACATACTGAATTTCATCCAAAAGTTGAAAAACTTCATCGGTATACGCAAGTAGTATTTTACCTTTATCTGTTAAAGTCGTTCCTCGATTATGTCGATAAAATAATGTTGTTTGAAGATCCGATTCCAATTGCTTTATCCTTGCTGTCAGATTCGATTGTGCGTAATTTATTTTTCTCGCTGCCCTTGAAATACTCCCTTGCTCCGCAACAGCTCGAAAAAATTTTAATGCTTGTAAATCCATCATGACCACCTCTTTCACCTTGGTATATAAAAAAGTGATGTGGAAGCATCTTTTATTAGTATTATATCATATAGCTAAAATGAGATAATATAGAAAGTGAAAGAAAACATCATCATTGGTGGTGAACAATTGGACAAAAAGCCCTTTAAAGTTTTGCTTGGGGGAATATCTTCCTTAATAATTGCAATGGGAGTTGGGCGGTTTGCCTATACGCCAATTTTACCTTTGATGCAAGAGGACCTATCTTTTAACGATGCAGTTGCCGGTTACCTCGCTTCAAGTAATTATGCAGGATATTTTATCGGAGCGATGTTAGTCGGAATTCTACCCTTGCAGAAATATAGAATCTTTTTTTTAAGAGGAAACCTTCTGTTAAGCGTTATGACAACTTACATGATGGGCATATCCCACTCTTACACATTTATGTTCATTATTCGTTTTATTTCAGGGATCTCTAGCGCATTCATTTTTGTCTTAGCTTCTAGCATCGTTCTAGATACGTTTTCAAATAAAGGGAAAACAAACTGGGCAGGTTACTTTTATTCGGGAGTAGGTTTAGGCATCTTTTTATCAACATTGTTTATTCCTCGTTTAAATAACGTTTACAATTGGGAATACGCATGGAAGGGCTTAGCTGTAGGAAGTGGGATGTTGACAGTTTTCGTATGGCTATGGCTTAAGGAATCTTCTAGATCAAAAGGGAAAGTGAGTACGCAAATACTTCCGGTACAATCGCCTCCCTCTAAATGGGTTCGTCGATTCATTATCGCCTATGGCTTAGAAGGATTAGGATATATTGTGACAGGAACATTTATTGTATCCATTGCGGAAAGAACTGCCGTTTTACACGCCCACTCCTCTTTTGTTTGGATGATTGTAGGTTTGGGCGCAATTCCATCATGTATCATCTGGGCGATGTTAGCAAAAAGGTGGGGATTTGTAAGATCACTAGTCATAGCGATGAGCCTCCAAGCAATCGGGATTGCACTACCTGTTTTTTGGTTGAGCCAATCGAGTCTCATGATCAGTGCATTCATATTTGGTGGTACCTTTATGGGGATTACTACACTTGCGACAACATTAGCACGCCAAGCAAGGCCATCTAACAGTAGTCGGATTATCGGTTATTTAACCGCTATGTATGCGGCTGGTCAAATGATCGGTCCAACCATTTCCGGTATTTTATTATCCTACAGCGAGACTTTTCATCTAGCGTTAATTGGGGCGGCTCTTATTGTATTCATTGGTGCAATATTACTTGTTAGCAATATCCGATTTGAGTGAATGTCATAGTTTGAGACACAAATTTACTACATCAAATCGAAAGGAGGAAATGATCGTGCCATATGTAAATATTAAAATAACGAAAGAAAATGTGACACCAGAAAAGAAAGCGGAACTTATAAAAGGGGTAACACAATTGTTAGTCGATGTCTTAGACAAAAATCCGGATACAACCGTTGTCGTTATTGATGAAATCGATACCGATAATTGGGGTATCGCTGGAGAATCAGTTACTGTCCGAAGAAAAAATGGACAGTAACAGGAAGTGTAAAGAGGAAGCACCTTACCAATGCTTCCTCTTGATACACGATATAACAAGCTCCCTTTTCTAAATGTAACGTATATTAGATCGGTCATGCAATTTTTCAAACGAATTTCAACGTGATCGATTTCTGCTATCACGCACTTCTCCTACTCTTAATGAGCAATTTTCTGCGCGACAATTCCATACACGCTGCATACGATGGCAACGTTTTGTACACTTTGTTGTTATGAACGAAATATTCTAAACCGATCATGACATCGTCAAATTCGTCGCGATGAATCCAAACGATTTTGGACGGTTCTTGGAAAACGTTAACGAAAGAACTATTACGCCGCCTTTCAATCGACGTTTGTAAGTCACGCTTCATTTCTGCTTTTGTCTTTTTCATTTCGACGAAAAATAAATGATAAAATAAAGAATGAGTACGTAAATAATTAAACTTAACCCCCCCGTGGTTAACGTACCAATATAACGCTGTCACTAATCTTTTTGGGAAAAAGCTATTCATTTATGTTCCCTCTACGTTCGTTCGATAGCGACACTTTAGCGGTGTTACCTACCTCTATTTTAGAAGAGTTCGGCAAACAGAAGTACAATCTACATGAAAAAGTCATTTATCAAAATATAAATCGACTATCGTTGCAACAACTTGCTTATCACGCCGAAAAGTTGCTTAAACTAGCGGACTTGAAACACGTACTTCACCGTGAAGAAATGTGCCCGCTTGGCATTTCAGTAAATGTTGCGATGATCGATAAAGTGGTTTTAGATTTGTAAAATGAGTCGCGCTCTCACCGCTAGACGGACTATTAACCGGGAAAACTCTATTAATAGTCCGGGTAAGCTTGGGTTACCGGACTATTATGGAGGAAAATCCGAAAGTTTGTCCGGGTACGCGCTTCTTAACGGACTAAATCTAATGAAAATGCGAAAAATTGTCCGCCTACGCCCGGGTTAACGGACTATTATGGAGGAAAATCCGAAAGTTTGTCCGGGTATGCGCTTCTTAACGGACTAAATCTAATGAAAATGCGAAAAATTGTCCGCCTACGCCCGGGTTACCGGACTATTATGGTGGAAAATCC
>DATGRY010000027.1:0-11077 GCA_035303165.1 Pseudogracilibacillus sp. | reverse complement strand
AATAAAAGAACGTCTTGTCCTTCTTCATCACGGAAATATTCCGCCATCGTTAATCCTGTTAAAGCAACACGCATTCTCGCACCTGGTGGTTCGTTCATTTGACCGAACACCATTGCCGTTTTATCGATAACACCAGAGTCTTTCATTTCGAAGTATAAGTCGTTACCTTCACGTGTTCTCTCTCCAACACCGGCGAATACGGAAATACCTCCGTGTTCTTGTGCGATGTTGTTAATAAGCTCCTGAATAAGAACTGTTTTTCCTACTCCTGCACCACCAAATAAACCGATTTTTCCACCTTTAATGTAAGGTGCGAGTAAGTCAACAACTTTTATTCCTGTTTCTAAAATTTCTGTTTCTGTAGATAAGTCTTCAAAATTAGGTGATTCACGATGAATTGGGTCACGTTTCGTTTCTGCTGGAACGTCTTCTATCTCATCAATTGGTTCACCTAATACATTAAACACACGGCCTAATGTTTCATTACCAACAGGAACAGAAATCGGTCCGCCTGTGCTCGTTACTTCTGCACCTCGTTGTACTCCATCTGTCGATGACATCGCGATCGTACGGACAGCATTATCACCTAGGTGTAATGCTACTTCGAGTGCTAACGTACGTGCTTCCGTCTGTTCTGTCGCCTCGATTTGTACGTGCAATGCATCGTAAATTTCTGGCAGTTGTTCATCTTCAAACTTTACGTCAACAACTGGACCCATTACTTGAGTAACATAACCTTTAGCCAATCGATTTCCCTCCTAACTTCCTTCCCTAAATTACACGCGTGTAATTTAGGCACGTAGCAAGTATACGTTGTTTTATTCTAAGGCAGCTGCTCCACCGACGATTTCGGTAATTTCTTGTGTAATTGCAGCTTGGCGTGCACGGTTGAACGATAACGTTAAGTCATCGATCAGTTCATCCGCGTTATCTGTTGCACTCTTCATCGCTGTCATGCGCGCAGCGTGTTCACTCGCTTTTGCATCGAGGAGTGCCCCGTATATTAAACTTTCCGCATATTGCGGTAATAGTACGTTTAAAATTTGTTCTTCATTCGGTTCATATTCGTACGAACTAGTCGCTTTCGTCGTATCGATATTAGAGATCGGTACGAGCGTATTCGTCTGGACGACTTGTGAAATCGCACTGACGAAATGGTTATAAATGATGATGAGCTCATCGATCTCTTCATCTTCATACATTTGGACTGCTTTCGAGGCGATTTCTTTAATTTCCGCATATTTCGGCTGATCTTGAAGCCCTGTGACGACATCTGTCACTGGTAAGTTTTGCTTTCGGCAAAAATCAGCTCCCATACGTCCAATAGCCATGACGGTAAATTCGTCATTAGACGTATGCCTTTCTTCAATCGTTTGCGACAATTTCCGTACGATATTACTATTGTACGCACCTGCAAGACCACTATCGGCTGTAACGATAATGTATCCTGTCTTTTTTACTTCACGTGTTTCAAGCATCGGGTGTGTTGCATCCGTTGTATTTGCCGCGATGTTAGCGATCACTTCTTGAATTTTTTCACTATAGACGTTATATTTTTTTGCATTTTCTTCTGCTCGACTTAGTTTCGATGCCGAAACCATTTCCATCGCTTTCGTAATTTGGCGCGTTTTTTTCGTCGACGTAATTCGGTCTTGAATATCTCTTAACGATGCCAAGCTTTTCACCACCCTTCTTTTACAGAAGTGTCTATTTTCGTTCGTATATTCTTTCGTTTAATAACGTTGAAGCCGAGAGGAACAATGTTCTATTACTGTTCCTCTGTCGGTAAAAATGTTTTCTTAAACGCTTCGATTAAAGCGTTCATTTCCTCTTCTTCAGCAAGGTTTCCTGTTTCGCGAATCGTATCGAGTACTTCCTTTCCATTTGAGTCTAACCAGACATGAAATTCTTCCTCGAAACGTACGACGTCATCTACAGGAATATCGTCTAAATATCCTTGCGTTAATGCGTATAAAATCATTACTTGTTTTTCAACTGGTAGTGGCTTATGCAAGCCTTGTTTTAACACTTCGACTGTACGTTGACCACGGTTTAGCCGCGCTTGTGTCGCTTTATCGAGGTCAGAACCGAACTGAGCGAACGCTTCTAGTTCACGGTAAGCTGCAAGGTCAAGACGTAACGTACCAGCAACTTTTTTCATCGCTTTAATTTGTGCGTCTCCACCTACGCGAGAAACAGATAATCCTGCGTTAATTGCCGGACGAACTCCCGAGAAGAATAAATCACTCTGCAAGAAAATTTGTCCGTCTGTAATGGAGATAACGTTCGTTGGAATGTAGGCAGAAATGTCTCCTGCTTGCGTTTCAACAAATGGTAATGCTGTAAGTGATCCGCCACCGAGAGCGTCACTAAGTTTTGCCGCACGTTCTAATAGACGTGAGTGTAAGTAGAATACATCCCCTGGGAATGCTTCACGTCCTGGTGGACGACGTAATAAAAGTGAAAGTTCACGGTAAGCTGCTGCTTGCTTCGATAAGTCGTCATAAACGACGAGTACGTGCTTGCCGTTGTACATGAACTCTTCACCCATCGATACTCCAGCATATGGTGCTAAGTATAATAATGGTGCTGGTTCAGATGCACCTGCAGCTACGACGATCGTATAATCTAATGCACCGTAACGACGGAACGTTTCAACTGTTTCGCGAACTGTCGAATCCTTTTGACCGATTGCGACGTAAATACAGATCATATCTTCGTCTTTTTGGTTTAAAATTGTGTCCACTGCAACAGTCGTTTTACCAGTTTGACGGTCTCCGATAATAAGCTCACGCTGTCCTCTTCCGATTGGTACGAGGGCGTCGATCGCTTTTAAACCTGTTTGTAACGGTTCAAAAACAGATTGACGGGCCATCACTCCTGGTGCTTCCGATTCGATCGGGCGAGATTTTGTCGTTTCAACTGGACCTTGTCCATCAAGTGGTTGTCCGAGTGGGTTAACGACACGACCGATTAATTCCTCTCCTACTGGTACTTGCATAATGCGACCTGTACGACGTACTTCATCGCCTTCTTTAATTTCTGTATAAGGACCTAAAATAACGATCCCGACATTACTCTCCTCTAAGTTTTGTGCCATTCCTACGACACCGTTAGAGAATTCAACTAATTCTCCAGCCATCACGTTATCTAAGCCGTGTGCACGAGCGATTCCGTCACCAACTTCGATAACTGTTCCTACGTCACTTATTTCAATTTCAGCGTCGTAGTTTTCAATTTGCTGTTTAATCAGTGTACTGATTTCTTCAGCAGTAATGCTCATACCATTTCACCCCTATCCTTATAAAGTAGCGGAAACCATTGATTGTTTCATACGATTTAGCTTACCGCTAATCGAGCCATCGAAAATCGTATTTCCGACACGTATTCGTAAACCGCCTAATAAGGACGGCTGAATGACGTTTTCAATCGTTATGCTCTGTTTATTTAATTGCTTTTTTAATGATGCTTCGATTTGTGCTTTTTCATCTTCCGTTAATTCACGTACGGAATAAACGATTGCATGTGCGATGTCGTTTGCATCGTTATAGCGTTGAATGAACTCTTCGACAACGAGCGTCATTGCATTTATACGTTGACGTTCAACGAGTAGTTTTACAACGTTCTTTACGTCTTGATCACACTTTGCGAAAGCTTTATCGATGATGTTCATCTTTTCGTTCATTTTAAGACGTGGATGACTTAAAAAGTTCATCACTTCTGCGTCATTTGCAAAGACGTCTTTTACCATATCGAGTTCTGTTAAAAATGTATCGACTTTATTTTTTTCCGTTGCAAGTTGAAAAAGAGCATCAGCGTATCGTTTGGCAACTACTGCTTCACTCATTGCTCTTCTCCTACCTCTTTAATGTATTTCTCTACTAGCTCGTCTTGATCTTGTGCGCTAATTTCTTTTTCTATAACTTTGCTTGCGATTAAGACGGATAAAGAAGCAACTTTATCTTGTAAAGCTTGTAATGCTTTTTCTTTTTCGTTGCGGATTTCTTCTTGTGCTGTTTTCTTAATTCGCTCAGCTTCTTGTTTTGCTGATTCTACGATGTCTTGTTCAAGTTTTGTACCAGCTGAGCGGGCATCTTCAATAATTTGCTGTGCTTCTTGGCGTGTTTGACGTAATTGTTCAACAGCCTCTTTCGATGCTTTTTCCGCCTCTTGACGGTTTTTCTCCGCTTCTTCTATTTCATTTGCAATGTACTCTTCTCTTTTTTGCATCATGTTGACGACTGGTCCCCATGCGAACTTACCGACGAGATAGACGAGTAAGATAAAGAAGAAGAGCATGACGACCATATCAATTAAATGAAATCCACCTAGCACACAATTCCCTCCCTTTTAGGAAATGCTTATATTTAAACATAAACGATGGCGAAGTTTTCTTGCTGTCGCTTCGCCTTTTTCTCTTTCGATATTTCGTTGTTACATAACCATTAATGCGATAACGACACCGATAATTGGAAGTGCCTCAACTAAACCAATACCGATGAACATAATCGTCTGTAACTGTCCACGTAATTCTGGCTGACGTGCAACACCTTCAACTGTCTTACTAACGATAAGTCCGTTACCAATCCCTGCTCCTAATGCACCTAGTCCTACTGCAATTGCCGCTGCTAAAGCTCCCATAATATGAATCCTCCTCAAAAATAATATATTAATTTTATTTCCAGTTTTATTTTTTAAGATAAATCTGGTTCATTCATTTTTTAACTTTCTTCGTTTACTTTATGTGCAATGTATACCATCGATAACATCGTAAAGATGAATGCTTGGATTGCACCGATAAAGATACTAAAGCCTGCCCACGCTAAATATGGTATTGCCCCACCGAGGAATCCCCAAACATTCATCGTCGTTAATACGACAAGCAATGATAAGAGAACACCGCCGGCAAACATGTTACCGAATAGACGCAAACCTAACGTTAACGTGTTTGCAAATTCTTCCACTAATTTAATCGGGAATAAATACCATACTGGGGTGAAATAACCTTTAACGTAATGATTTGTACCCCGTAACTTAATCCCGTAGTAGTGTGATAATAAAATGACTAATGAGGATAACGTTAATGTTACACCCGGGTCAGCCGTTGGGGATGTCCACCATACTTCTTCGTTATAAACGATCGTCGTAATAACACCGAGGATGTTTGCGACGAGGATAAACGTAAATAACGTAATTGCTAGTGGCAAAAATTTCTTTCCTGTTTTCCAATCCATAGTATCGCTGACGATCCCTTTGACGAAGTCAAGAAGCCATTCCATGACGTTTTGGGCACCTGTCGGTTTCATTTGCAGTTTTCTTGCACCTAGGACGGACAAGATAAAGACGATTGCGGACGCAATGATAATCATGAGTACGTTCGCTAAATTAACAGATAGCCAAGGGATGCCGAATACATTTTCTATGATTGGTGATCCATACTCCATCGTTTCACCCCTCTTTCCTTTCGTTATCGCTTAGATGATAAAAGATATTGTATAATAATGACTGGGTAAGCTGTCATTAATCCAATAATAAATGCTACTATGTGTAAGTCAAAACGGATCGCAATGAGTACTCCTAGCGCAGCTGCTGCTAGTCGAGAAATCGTACCTATCCCTTTTCTTTTCCCCTCGCGCGCTGCGGCTTCTCCTGCTATGTCGATTTTTCGTTGTAAGAGCCACAAGTTGTAGAAACTAATTACCGCACCGAGCAATAATCCGAGAAAAAATGTTTTGTACGGTAAAAGTAACACTCCGATTGCAATAAGTACAAGGAGTATGAGCATCCATTTTCTTTGTCGATTTACCATCGCTCGATAGTCAGTCATTGTGTACTCACTTTCAACTTTTTTCATTATTCGACACCGCTTTATTGTGCTAGCTCCATCTGTTCAGTTTTCATCGTATGTATCTCTGTCAATTGATTGGAAAATGCACATAGTAAGCTCAGTCTAATAATTGATTACACTTGCTGATTTTACCCTAGCTATCATGTGTTGTCAATTCATATCGGATAAGCATTTTGTAATCAATATGTTATGTTATTCGGTTACTTTGCATTGCATCAACGCTCAATGTGTCACAAACAAATATTGACAACTTTTCGAACAATAAATTTTATGTTATATAAGCAGTTAAAACGTATTATTTTAGTGTAATGTTCGTATCGTAATTTATATAATCACCGTTTTCGAGTTGGACGATGATGAGTGCATAGAAATGTCCGCGTTGTGTGATCGCATCTTTGCGAATTTCTCCTTTGTGTAAACCTTGTTCAAGGTTCTTCCATTCCGTTAACTTTCCTTTATAGACGAGTGATTGTTCATCGTACAATTGGACTTCCAATGATTTCACATCTTCTGCGACGTACATTTCGTATTGATATAGTTTTTCATCATAGTCGTGTAGACGGAACGTAAAGCCCATTAACTTCGGATAAGCGGCTGTTTGTGCGATGAACATGTACGGGATTTCGTACGTTTGTCCGTCATTGCGTTCGAGTGTAAGCCAGCCTTCGCGAACTCCTTGTTTCGCAAGAAGTGTATTCACTTTTAAAGTGACAGGGATTTCCTTCCGTTCACCGGGGTCGACTGTTACCGTTTGTGGTACGTGCCACGTGAGTCCTTTCGTTTTTTTCGGTATATGAAATGAGTATGTTTGTCGTTCATTCGACATGTTTTCGATCGTCATCGTTTCTTCTTTCGTCGTTATATGTTCGTCGTATTTTCCAAACGTAAGTTGTGTGTCATGTAAGATCGTTTTCGTGTTGATCGCCTCATTTATTTGGACGAGTCCAGTTCCTTGTGTCGATGGCGGGATATTTGATTGATCACGTCGTTGTAGTCTTTTTGTCGTCGTCTTAAGTGCACCAATTATTTGTTCGTTTGACCACGTTGGATGGGCTTCTTTTAGGATGGCAATTGCTCCGGAAATATGTGGGGCAGCCATGCTCGTTCCGTTAAAAGCTGCATATCCGTTTGGGATCGTGCTTGCAACTTGGACTCCTGGTGCAATAATGTCCGGTTTGAGTGTCCAATTGACGGCGACAGGTCCTCGGGAGCTGAAAGGTGCGATCGTGTCGCCCGACGGTTTTTGTTTCGTATCGAAATATTTCGGTTCGGCGTTTATTTGTTTTTTGAGCCACCGTTTGTCACGTTCGGAGATGAATGCAACAGGGACGGGGATGTTGAAGTTTTCCAAAAGGGCAATTTGTTCTTCGTTGTTCGTTATCGTACCGGCGATGATGAGCGCTACAGCGCCGTTTTGTATTGTTTTTTCGAGGCGCTTTTCGGTTAGTTGTTCGTTAAGTGGTAATAGCGCGATTGTGCCACGAACGTTATCTGTTTCTGTTGCATCGACGATGGTATAGTCGCGAGTTAGATCCCATTTTTTCGCGAACGTCGGCTGGGATAGGGCAATTTCCTTGTCGGTCGCCCGGTCATAAAGATAAGGTGCTGTCGTTTCTGGTTCGTAAGCACCGACAGAAAGAGCATGTAGTGCTGTAGCGGGAGCACCGACCGTCCAATCTTTTGGACCTGCGTTACCATTCGCTACGACGACGGCGACATCGTGTGTTGTCACTGTTTCATTAACTGCTTTACTCGTCGGATAGTCGGGACCGTTAATCGTGTTACCGAGTGACAAGTTTATAATGTCGACCCCATCCTTAATCGCTTCCTCGATTGCTGCAATGACGTGAATTGAAGTGCCGACGCCACCTGGTCCGAGTGCACGGTACGCGTATATTTCTGCATCGGGGGCAACTCCTTGCAGTTTTCCGTCCGCAGCGATAATTCCAGCGACGTGCGTGCCGTGGGATGTTGGGATTCCTTCACCCTCTTTCGTTTCATTCGGTTCGTCGTCAAGGTCGACAACGTCGTAGCCGCCTTTGTAGTTTTTTTGTAAATCGGGGTGGGTTATGTCGATACCTGTATCGATGACGCCGATTTTTACATTTTTTCCAGTGTAGTTCGTGTCGTTCAGTTGTGCTGGTATGTAGTAACGTGCATGATCGATTATGTTCGTTCTGTTTACGCCCGGCTTTTGTGCAGTTATATTTATGTTAGGAGTGTGCCCACTTGGCGCCTGTGCAGTTTTATTTGCGTCGACTGCGCTTGTGCTCGGCGTCTGCGCTGCCTTATTTGCGTCGACTGCGCTTGTGCTCGGTGTCTGCGCTGCCTTATTTGCGTCAGTTGCGCCTGTTCTTGGCGCCTGTGCAGTCTTATCTAAATCGACGATATTCGTATTTGATTTTACTGCAGTTTTATGAGAAAAGGTGCTCGTTTCTAGTGGCTTGATCTTCAACAATTCGTTTGGCACTGTGTACGTTACGACCGGGTGTGTACCGCGCGTAAAATTTTCTTGCGTAATTTGCTTTATTTTGTCTGGTGGGCCCTCGATTGCGAGTGCTTGGAATAGAATCGTATATGTACTTACAATGTCGACAGTCGGGTACTCGCTTTTAATAAGTTCTGCCGTTTTTTCGGCATCGTCCTCCACTTCGATAATAACTGCTACACGTTCTTTTAGTTTTTCAAACGGGGATTCCTTTCTTTCATTGTCCGCAGCTGTAGCGGGCGATTGTTGCCATACATGGTTGTCTGCATTTTGTACGGTGTCCGAGGCAACGCCAACTGTATTGAGAAGAATTGTACATATAATGATGCAATATCCTGTTACTTTTTTCACTAGTCTCCCCACCTTTTCAGCTTATTTTTTGTAAATGTTGGATGGTTATGCAAATTAGGTGGTTTTTATTGAAAAGTGAGAATTAGGCGGTAGTTTTAAATCTTGCGTTAAACTTAATTATGAGAGTTTAACGCTAGTTGGTTTTTGCGTTAAATTTGGACTTCGAATCTTAACGTAAGCTGCTGTTATCGTTAAGGTTCGTTTTTTATCTTTAACGTAACAATTTCTCGCGTTAAAGCATATCGTCTGTTTTTAACGTAAGGTGATCTCGCGTTAAACTTAGCTACACACCTTTTACGTAAGATTTTCTTGCGTTAAACTTCAATTTACACACTTAACGCAAGAAGCTCCCACGTTAAACTCAACCCTCCAACTTTAACGCAAGAAGCCCTCACGTTAAACTTAGCCACGCAACCTTAACGTAAGAAATAATACTCCCGATCGACTCATGCCAAAATGAAGCCAAATTACCAAAGTTCCCCTCCTAAAAAAATAAAACGGACAATTGCATGCTAACAATTGTCCGTATACGGTATTGGGCTAGTACAACTAACATATAACGAGCATCCGTCGCACCTTTTCCTATCCATGTTTACTCCAAGAAATAGTTACGAGTTAAAACTTCAGACGCAACAGAAAGGGATGGGAACGTGTAGTTGGAATATTTCCCGTTCGGATGATAAATCAATCCGTCACGTAAAACATTCGCAATCGTTTGGCGCGAAACAGTTTTATCCGTCCACCGTTTGAGTGTTAGGGGAGTAAGCTTTTCATCGGGGAACAAAACAAAATATTCTGCCGCGGCATGTAAAAACACTTCTTTATTCAATAGTGCTATGGCGCAATTTGTACATTCATATTTATGTAAACTCTTTCTTTTTAGCGGCGCCGTGCAATGATAACAATATACTCCACTCGCTAGCTTCCCTCGTTCGTATTTCGGTAATCGCTCGTAATGAGAGCGCTCCTTGTGCAATTGCTTCAATTTCTCTGCGACAGATTGATGCCAACTAGTAATCGGTGGGGCATTTATACATACTTTTTGTAGAAAACGTTCCAATTGAGGTCGAAAAATGATTGGTAACTGTGGATTTGCTTCATACATCATAAACGATTCATTGATGAAAACGAGGTAAGGACGGACCTCTAAGTCGATCCGTAAAGATTTAAGCAATTGACGAAGTAAGTAGGCGGAGCGTTCAAGTTGATAAATCGGTTCGATGTATTCTTTCTTTGTCTCCATAGAAATAATTATTCGTTTTTCAATACGATGATCTCCTGTAAAGTTTTTTACTTCTATTAAATAGATCTCATCTTTTGCGATAATTAGTGCATCCATTTGAAATTCCGCATCGATCCATTCTAATAGAAGGTTAAAGAGCGGAATGACATTCCCACTGTCTTGCTCAAGAAATAGTTCGCGAAACATCCGTTCCCCGTAAAAACCTCGTTTCAATTGCATGTAACGTTGCTCTTCCGAAGGGGATAAAACTTTTCGCCGACGTAAAACTTCATACGTCAAGAGCGATAGCGGGGCATTCACCTCTGAAGCGATTGTCGTAACGTTCATCGCAACACTCCTTTCTTTTTCCTTTATCGTAAAGAATCTATTCAGATCGTTCAACGATATAAAGCGACAAGTTTACCGACCGTACTGAGACGAAATCGGAAAAGCTACCTACACATTTTGCCGTAATCATCATCTAATTAACGCATACTTTTGAATAACAAACTGAATTTTTCATTGGAAATTTGAATGAATTTTGTTTGAAAAAACTGCAATGCGATCTCGTCTACATAGTTCCATCTATAAGCAAACTGCCCACGTTCAAAACGAACATCGGCATGTAAAGCGATCGAGACAGAATCCTCGTTTATTTTCCAAACTGTTCTGCGACGCGCAAAAGAGTGAAGAATATTTCCTGTTTGTAATACTAAAAGAGGGGTAGGGCGATTCGTAGATGAAAATCGCATATTAGTTTTACATGCCAAGAAGAAAGCTTGTAACAAAAAAGAAAACGTAGCCCGGATTTATTCGGACTACGTTTCTTTTAAGCTTTTAAATAATGGACGTACTCTTTTTACAGCGAAATGTCTAGATGATAACAATTGTATTGAAGACATTTATAAACGATTCAGAACAACGACAAACTAACCGCCATCCGAGTGTACCATAAAACTACAGACTACTGTGTCACCTTAGCATACTTTTCGCGTGCTTCTTTCGCTGCTTTTACCATCACTTCTAACGCTAACACTGTCTCATCCTCACGACGTGTTTTTAATCCACAATCCGGGTTCACCCAGAACTGTTTCGGAGAAATCGTCTTTAGCGCACGGTCGATATTTTGACGTAACTCTTCCACACGCGGAATACGTGGACTATGAAT
>DATGRY010000026.1:0-52369 GCA_035303165.1 Pseudogracilibacillus sp. | reverse complement strand
TCAATCTGGAGAAATTGCTGACGGAACAGTTGTCATTGGTGAGAGTGCTTTTGCTGAGATAGGATTAGATGGCGAGATTCACATCCCTAACACCGTTGAAACGATTAGCTCCGCTGCTTTTGCCGGTGATGAGTTTGGTATAAAGAAGAACAAGTTAAAGAAAGTTGAAATTCCTAGTAATGTAAAGGAGATTGAGCCCGGTGCATTTTTCAATGTAGATTTAGAGGAGCTAATTTTACATGAGGGACTTGAAGGTATAGGAGAGTGGGCCTTTGCTCACAACACTTTAGTAACCGTTGAAATCCCTAGTAGTATGGAGTATGTTGGATATTATGCTTTTGGTCAAAACGACATAAAAGATATGATTATAAAGGCTGAAGAGATTTTCATAAGGGAAAACGCTTTTGATGATAACCAAACTAATTCTAAAGATTTAACCATTTATGGATACGGCAATTCTACTGATGTAAAATCGTATGCAGATGATAATGGTTACACTTTCAGAAGTCTCATAGATTATGAATTGAATTCCGATCCGGAAAATTTCGGTTTTGGGGATATAATTAATGTGTTAGATAGTGATGGTGAAATAATAGCCACATTAGAAATTCCTGAAAATGATGCGACGAATGGCGAATTAGGTGGGGCACATATTATCGTCAATGCAGTTGATGAAACCGATGTTGTTGCAAATGGCTTAGAAATAGCCGGAGCGATCGTTGATATTATCTTTGTAGATGATGGATATGATCCTGACAATTTAGAAGACAGCATAATTAAGGTAGAAGATATGGGTGATTTTATTCTTTCTTTACGTGTGAATGAAGATGCACCAACGGATATCGCCATGTACCATGAGCTTGGCCATGACGATTGGTACGAGGTCGGTGGAAAAGTCGCAAACGGTTTCATCACAGCAACCGTCACAAATTTCTCAAAATACGGAGTGTTTGCTGAAGTAGTTGAGAAACCAGGCGATCCAGAAGATCCAGATGATCCAACAAAACCGGGAACACCTGATCCTAAAGATCCCGAGTTCGACCCGTGTGACTCTCAAGACCCGATTGCTGCGGGATGTCCAGAAGATCAACTAAAAGATGATAACGGTGATCCTAAAGTGACTGTTAAAGGCGATGACAAGACGACACCGAAGTCTGGTGGACTCTTGCCGAAAACAGCAACAGAAATGTTCAATTATTTGTTAGTCGGTTCGATATTACTCGTAATCGGTGTTGGTACAGCAATTTACATCCAACGACGCAAGCGAGCAACAAAATAAAAACGACTATCTTATAAAAAAACTGGCAGGTGACTATTCGCCTGTCAGTTTTATTTACTTAACATTAAATATATATAAAAATTGAATTCCCTACGTAACGTAGGTGTGATTCTCACATTACTCTTTACACGATAGCATTTGCACAGAATTATATTAGTGTAGTTCATAAACAGTTTATTAGAGATGTGGGTCCACTTCAGTTTCTTCAAATAATGCAGAGAGTACATGATAAATTCTTTTACCATTTTCTGTTGGAATCTTGTACAATAGGTTGTATAGTAGGTGAACATTCGGTGTGGAGGTTTGGACGTGACTTGGGATATTTTGAATATTATTGGGACGATTGCATTTGCACTTAGCGGTGTATTCGTTGCGATGGATGTAAAATATGACATTGTTGGTGTTTATATACTTGGTTTTGTAACGGCATTTGGTGGCGGGGCGATTCGAAATGTGTTGATCGGGGTTCCGATCACAGTGTTGTGGGACCAAGGGTCGTTGTTTTTGATTGCGACGATAATTATGACGATTGCGTTTTTGCTTCCGTCGTTTTTGTTGCAGGCATGGGAGAAATGGGGCGTGTTTTTCGATGCGATCGGGCTCGGTGCGTTTGCGATTCAAGGGGCTATTTTTGCATCGGAAATGGGCTTACCTATAAGTGCGGCGATTGCGGCTGCTGCGTTAACGGGAACGGGCGGCGGTCTCGTTCGTGATTTATTAGCTGGGAGAAAACCACTATTTTTAAGAAGAGAAATTTATATATTGTGGACGTTACTAGCTGGAATTCCTGTCGGTTTAGGCTTTGTTCAGACAATGTTAGGTTATATGGTTATTTTATGTTTAATCGTCACATTACGAATGTTATCCGTTCATTACGGCTGGCAGTTGCCGAGTCGGTCGCTTCCAAAATGAAAGTTATACTCGATTGTCATATCCTCATTTATTTCTCTTCGCTAGAAGTCATTGCTTGCAAATATTAAAGCTTTCTCCTTTATCTTCTTTAGTTGTCAATTGGTTGTTTCCATTCATTTTATAATATTATTGTATTAAAAACTAAGTAAACAAATCGGAAAAGATTTCATACATTTGTGATCAAAAAATTAATTTATCGAACATTTTTTGTCGTTGTTCGAAAAATATGCTTTCTTCTATACTAAAAGTAAATAGCAAGCGGTTACATTTGCTAAAACAAAGAAGAAAGGAAGTTGTACAAGATGATGAATGGCAAACAATATTTAGAAAGTTTACGCGACGGGAGGGTCGTTTATTTAAATGGAGAACGTATAGAAGATGTAACGACACACCCGGCATATCGAAATGCGGCACGTTCTGTAGCAAGAATGTACGATGCTTTACATGATCCGGAAACTAAAGATATATTAACGACAGAAACGGAAAGTGGTTACCGTACACATAAATATTTTAAAGCATCGACGAGTAAAGAAGAATTGCTAGAAGCTCGTGATGCGGTAGCTGAATGGGCGCGGTTAAGCTATGGATTTATGGGGCGCTCACCAGACTATAAAGCCTCTTTTACAGCCCACCTAGGTCCATTTGCAAACTTTTATAAAGGGTTTGAAGATAATGCGAAACGTTGGTACGAAAAAGCGATGAAAGAAGTGCCGTTCTGTAACCACACGATCATAAACCCGATGTTAGACCGCTCGAAACCTTTACATGAAAATAAAGATGTATTCGTTCGTGCAGTTGAAGAACGTGATGACGGGATCGTTGTTAGCGGTGCGAAAATGGTTGGGACAGCGGCGGCTTTAACACATTGGAACTTCGTTTCGAATTACGGTCCGACTGATTTAGGTGATGGCGATCAAAGTCACGCACTTATTTTCTTAGTGCCGATGAATGCACCTGGTGTGAAAATGATTAGCCGTCAGTCTTATGAACAAATTGCGGAAGATAATGGTACACCATTTGATTATCCATTATCTAGTCGTTTCGATGAAAATGACGCGGTAATCGTTCTCGATAACGTATTCGTTCCGTGGGAGGATGTATTAGCGTACAAAAACACGGATGTCGTCAATAGTTTCTTCGTTGAGACGGGCTTTGTCAACCGTTTCACTTTCCATGGCTGTACACGTTTAGCCGTTAAATTAGATTTTATGGCAGGGTTACTTTTAAAAGCGACGGAATCAGCAGGCTCTAATGGATTCCGTGGTGTTCAAGCTCATATCGGTGAAGTGTTAGCATGGCGTAATACCATTTGGGCTTTATCTGATGCGATGGCGATGAATCCACAAGAGGGACCGAATGGGCTCGCGATTCCGAATGGTAATTACGGTGTTGCTTATCGTGTGTTAGGTTCAATGGTTTGGCCAAAAGTAGTGGAAACGTTTAAAACGATCGTCGCTGGTGGACTCATCCAGTTACCGTCAAGTGCGAAAGATTTTCAAAACCCTGAAATTCGACCATACTTAGATAAGTTTTACCGTGGTTCTGGTGGTGTTGATTCAGTTGAGCGTACGAAGTTAATGAAAATGGTTTGGGATGCGATCGGTTCCGAATTCGGGGCACGCCACGAACTATATGAAATGAACTATGCTGGAAACAATGAGAACATTCGTTTAGAAGTCGTGAAATTCGCCGAAAATTTAGGTGATGCGGATTATTACCGTTCTTTCGTCGAATCGGCGATGTCTGATTACGATTTAGACGGATGGACGAATGAAATTTGGGCAGCAAAAGATCTTCAAAAGGTGTAATGTATAAGGGGGATATAAATGGATGATCAAACGTTTCGCCAAGCGATGGGGAAATTTGCAACAGGAGTGACAGTTATAGCGACCGAAGCAGGTGGAGAAATTCATGGAATGACAGCGAACGCATTTATGTCCGTTTCGTTAGATCCAAAACTGATCGTCGTCTCAATCGATAAGAAATCTCGTATGTTAGAAAAAATAAATGAGGCACAAACTTTTTCCGTAAACTTTTTACGAAAAGAACAAATTGATTACTCAAAGCTCTTTGCTGGACAAATAAAAGAGGAACGAGAAATACCATTTGATCGTCTACATAATTTGCCGGTGATCGAAGATGCATTAGTTTCGATCGCCTGCTCTGTTCATAATGTACACGATGAAGGAGATCATATACTATTTATCGGTAACGTGCTAGATATAACGATAAACGATGGTGATCCGTTATTATTTTATAACGGTAAGTACAGCCAAATAAAAAAATAATCATAAAATAAAGATAGGAGGCAAAAAGATGCGAACGATTCATATACATGAACAGTGCGACAGATTACAACTATACGAACTTGGTCCATTCGTTATGGCGATCGGATATTTTGATGGCGTTCATTACGGGCATCAAAAGGTAATTAATACTGCGGTAGAAAAAGCAAAAGAAATGCAGATGAAGACGGCCGTCATGACATTTACACCACATCCAAAGGAAGTAATTACAAAGGGAGAAACTTCGGTTGAGCAACTGTCTACATTTTCACAAAAAGAGGCGTATATAAAGGAGCTAGGTGTCGATTATTTATTCGTTGTTCATTTCAATCGGTCGTTTGCCTCCTTAACTCCTAAACAGTTCGTAAAGCAGTATATAGTAGATATGTATGTAAGACATGTCGTTGTCGGTTTTGATTTTACGTACGGGGCTTTCGGTAAGGGAAACGTCTTTCGTCTTGCAGAAGATGGAGAGAACCAATTTACAATCTCGATTATTCACAAAATTGAATTACATGGCGAAAAAATAAGCTCTACTTTTATACGTAAACTGATTCGCGGTGGAAAAGTGAATATTACGCCGTTTTATTTAGGGCGAACGTACGAAACGATTGGTTGCGTCCACGAAATTAATAGAAACGTTATTATGATTAAACAAAAAAAGAACATGCTACCACCATCGAATACGTATCTTTGTAACGTGAAAATAGGTAGGAACGAACAACTTGCTCATGTCTATTGTAATTGTTCAAAAAGTACGTTGTATCTGTCTTTAACCCCCTCTTTCAAACATGTAAAGCGCAAAGATCTAGTTACGATTGAATGGATAAAAAATAGTGAGTATACGTGGTACGATAATGCTACTTATCTCGAGCAACGACAAGTAACAACATAAATATGAAGCTCGCGCCGTTCGTTTTTATGTAGTCTTAACCTTACATAAAAGTATTCACTTAAAAAAGGAGCACTGTACAAATGGATCCGGAGAAAATAAAAGATGTTGCCATTTCACATGATGAATCACATCATATAATAGTTTCTTCACACGCGTTTGGTAGTTTACGAAAAGATTTAATTCATAACTTAGGAATCGATCGTATGAAGGGTTTTCTCATTCGGTACGGTTGGGTCCTTGGCGTTCGTGATGCAGAAAAAATAAGACGCGATGAGCGAAGGACATTGCAAGAAAAAGTGTTATTGGGTCCGATGCTACATACAAACACGGGGCATGTGCGAGCGCGAAGTGATTACATACACATCGAACACCGTGATGGTGACATACATTTTCAAATGGAAGGTACGTGGAAACATTCATACGAAGCGGAAGAACATGTCCGGTTATTTGGCAAAGCAAGGCAACAAGTATGTTATACATTAATCGGATATGCGAGTGGATATACAAGTTTATTGATTGGAAAAACGATCATCTTTAAAGAAGTAAGCTGTGAGGCTACAGGAGATGATTTTTGTCGTTGGGTTGGAAAGACAGCCGAGTCGTGGGGAGCTGAGGCGGATGGATTTCTAAATTACTTTAAAGAAACGCCGATCGTTCGTGAACTAGAGAAAACATACGATCAATTGTACATAGAACGTAATCATTTACAAAAAGTTGCGAACGTTCAAAAACAACTGACCACTGAAATTATGAATGGAGCAAATTTACAACGAATAACGAAAGTAATCGAAAATACGTTACAAATACCATTAATAATCGAAGACAATTACTTTCGTACGTTAGCGACCTCTATAAAAGATCCAACATATTCGAACGTGAAAGAAGAATTTGCTACTTTTTTCAACGAAAGAACATCTCTGCATAATCGTCATCGAACTTTTCGCCATATGAGGATGATCGATTTAAAGACACATCGTCGCATAATGGCACCGATTTATTTACAAGGGAATGTATACGGCTATTGTTCATTTATTTATGGGGCTAATGAAGATATTGATGCTATGCACAAATCATTACTTGAACGAGTTAGTTCCGCGTGTTCGATTTATTTGTTAAATAAGCGGGTAGAAGTTGAAACGTTAGAGCGAATGAAAGGTGCGTTTTTAGATGATTTAATTGAAAACAAGTATGAAAACGAACGAGAAATTTACGTGCGCAGTAATTATTTCCAATTAAATCTGGATGAACCATACGTATTCATACTTATTCGAAATCGATTTACTTTACAGACAATGCAAGAAGAAATTGCTTATCAACAAAAAATTATGCAAAAAATTAGCGACTATATTGGTGAACTCGAATTAAATAACCTCGTCTCACATCGGACAAACAACATGTGTATTTTATTACAAGTTGCGACTATAAAAGATAAAAAATTGTTGCAAATACTTAAAAAGATGATGACTCTTTTGCAAGAGGATTTTCCAATCGTTCAATTTCGTGCTGGAGTAAGTGAACGGGGAACGAATTTAATCGACGCAAAAAGTTTGTATAAGCAGGCTAAAACAGCAGTCCGCTTAGCAACATCATCGTCCGAAGTCATATCTTATGATCGAGTAAGGCTGATAGGCTCGCTCGTTCATGAAAATAAGCGCGAAGATATCATACAAAATGCGAAAAGATTGCTTAATCCAATCTATACGAAAAAGACAAAGCGGTCGGATGAGACTTTACGTACGTTATATTATTATTTAAAAAATGGTCGTAATTTAGAAGCGACTGCTGTCGATGCATCGCTTTCTATTAGTGGTGTTCGCTATCGGGTTCGAAAAATAGAAAAGTTACTTGGGAAAAAGTTACGTCATTCGGCTCAAAATCACGAAATATTTTTAACGTTGCAAGCGTTGCGAATCATCGGCGAGCTCGACTGGTTTTAACACCATCTTCGTCTTATTTTTATATGTAAATCCATTTTTAACAATCCGTTTGAAATTGTATGAACCCCTTTTAATCAAATGACATACTATAAAACGTGACTATATAAAATAGCCCATGTAACGTTAGGAAGCGCATGTAGAAGTGAATTGCAAAGAACTACACGCGCCTTTACTTTGTAAAGCGAATTTATTCCAATCATTTTCGAAAAAAATGATGCTATTATCGTTTTAGGAGTATATCTTTACCGAAATGAAATTCATTTATATTTCACTTTTTATGATAGGATGCTCATCATTAAAATCGTTTGTAATTTAATGACTAGATTAAAAGGGGAAAATTTGTTTGCAAAATGTGATTCTAGCCCAAATGTTATACACCATATATGTTATAATGTAGTAAATGTATTTTTGTTTAAAGTTTTAACTATTACATAGATATATAGATTAGGTGTATAGTAGGGGGATATACATATGAATAAGCGGCGCAAGGCGTTGTACGTATATATTTCTGTTTTTATCTTCGGAATGATCGGATTTTCTTCATTATTTTATTTTCTACTCCACAAAAATAGCGCTATTATTACTGAAGCTACTGTGACGATCGTCGATAAAGAAATAGAAAGCGAGTTCCCGGGACTCCATTTACAAACTGTCAGCGAAGAAAACTCCCTTTACACAATTTCCATGAGTATACCAAAACATGAAAATGAGAATCTAAACGATCTGTTTGAAAAATGGGTAGACCAAGAGAAACAATCGTTTATGAAAACAATGGAAAATGAAAAGCATACGTTAACAGAAAATAATATGGCTCATTTAAACATTAAATTTGAGACGGTTAAAGTAAATGAAAATTTATACAGTATCGTCTTAACGGCAGATCAATACATCGGTGATAAGCAGAAGCAAACGAATGTACAACCGTTTATGTTCGATATTAACGATGGGAAAACGATGGGGCTTGAAGACATTTTTAACGTAGATGATTCGTTTACAACAGAAGTAACAGAGGCAATCCAGCAGTCTATCGCCCAGGACGAAGTCTTAAAGGGTGAAATTAACGAAAGCAAGTTGAACGATAAGTTAACAGATGTAAACGAACTTAAAATTGCTTTAAAGGAGAAATCGTTACACGTCTATTTTGATCAACATGAAATTGCTTCGTCCCAATATGGTCATGTAGATATTGAAGTACCACTTAATAAGCTTGAACAGTATTTAAAAGAAAATATTACACTTCTCGTAAAAAAGGAGCAAGATAAAAAAGCTGCAAAAGAAAAACCGAAAAAAAAGAAAAAAGAAAAAAGTAAATCGAAAAAAGATAAGAAACAAAAATATATTGCGCTCACGTTCGATGACGGACCTAGCCCGGAAATAACACCACGAGTATTAAACACATTACATGAATACGATGTAAAAGCGACATTTTTTATGCTCGGAAGTCGAGTCGACTACTATCCATCGATTGCAAAACAAGTGGCCGATGAGGGACACGAAATTGCCAATCATTCGTTATGGCACCCCGATTTAACGAAGTTGTCGTATAAGCAAATAGAGAAACAGTTCGAAGAGACGACGGAAAAGTTAGAAAATGCGACAGGCTATACACCGACATTAATACGCCCACCGTATGGTGCATTTAATAAAAATGTCGAAGCATTCGCAGAAAAGGGTGAGTATGCGATCGTTTTATGGACGGTTGATTCACTCGATTGGAAAGCTCCAAATAAACAATTTGTTTACCAACGGGTCATTGATGGAGTAACAGACGGGTCCATTATATTAATGCACGATATACATGAAGTAACGGCAGATGCTTTACCAGAGATTATGGAGACGTTAGTGAAAGAAGGGTATCAATTTGTCACTGTATCTGAATTGTTAGAGCTACTCGAAGAAAAAGGACCGGGTCCGATTTACGGTAAAATGTAGTAAAGTAGAAATGGGCATGTGTAAAAAAGGATCATGCTCATTTTTTACGTATAAATTAGCGATGAAAGCTCGATTGATGGAATATAATAATATTTTATTTAAAATCTTTTTACGATCCGAAATATGAGTTGAAATCCTATTTTCCAACAATTTTTTTACGTATGACGGCATAATGTCAAAAATAGAAGTTTCGATTACATAACTATGAATAAATATAGATGTTTTTCTTTCACTTATACCGTTATAAAAGAGCAGTGCAACTTAAAAGAACATTTAGAGAACATTGTAAAATAGGACGGTGTAACTTACGATGCAACAACTATTTAGGACGGCAACGGCGTTACTTAAACGAAGTAAAATGGCACTTTGGATGACGATTATTACGATTACACTCCTATGGGGATATGCTTGGATCGTCATGAAACAAGTTTTGCAATATATGGGACCGTTTACGTTTACGACCTTTCGTTTTGTAACAGGCTCACTTGCCCTTTTTATCATTGTGTATACAACGAAACAGTTTATCGCTTTTAAAACGTATTGGAAACAATTAATTGTACAGGGTGTCTTACAGACGACGATTGCGTTTGCTCTCGTCATGGGTGCTTTACAAGTAGTGGAGGCGGGGAAATCATCCGTTTTACTTTATTCGATGCCGATTTGGAGTAGTCTGTTTGCAATAAAATGGTTACATGAAAAACTGTCGGTAAAAAAATGGTTCGGTCTATCCCTCGGTTTTATCGGTCTACTTACGATCGTCGGTTGGGATTTTATTCACGAAAGTTATCTGTTTCTCATCAGTGAATTACTCATTATACTCGGCTCAATTTCATGGGCATTATCGAATATCTATTTTCGACGTAAACTAGCGCATTTACCGAAAGTGACGACGAGCGCGTTTCAAATGCTTTTCGGTGCAATGGGGCTATTTTTAATTGCACTTATTTTTGAATGGAATGAACCAATCATTATAAATAGTACGACCGTTCTATACATTTTATTTACCGGGCTTTTAGCGTCAGCTCTTAGTTTTACCGTTTGGTTCGTCATCTTAAGTTTAATCGATATGGCAAGTGCAACGATTTCAACATTACTCGTTCCGATTTTCGGTTTACTGTTCAGTGCAATCGTATTAAAAGAACCGTTAACAGGAAATATCATAATCGGTGGGGCTTTTATAATTACAGGTATCGTTATTTCGCAAGTGAAAAATGGTGTAAATTATGCACAAAATAAGAAATAGTATGTGGTAAAATTTTAAGCATTTGTACTAAATTATAGAAAAAGATAATCATTTTAATTTTTTTAAAAATGAGTACTATTACCTACAAACTTTATAAAATAAGAGATTAGTGTATAATAGCTGTATGTGAATGGAATCTACCGCTATCTTTATTCACTAATCTCCACAAATCTATTTATTTTTTAATAGATCACGTATTTCCGTTAACAATTGTGTCTGTTCATCTACTTCTACTTTTTCCTCTTCTTCTTTTTTCTTTACTTTAGAAATAAGTCGAATGAAGAGAAATATCGAAAATGCGATGATGAAAAAGTCGACGACCTGTTGTATAAAAATGCCATAACCGATGATGGAATCGCCTATTTTCCATTGTAACGACGTAAAGTCAATTCCACCGAGAATCAATCCTACAGAAGGCATAATGAGATTATCGACTAACGAAGAAACGATATTTCCGAAAGCTGCACCGATAATAATCCCAATTGCTAAATCGAGTACATTGCCTTGTGATACAAATTGTTTAAAGTCTTTCCACATATTTTCAACACCCTTTCTCTACGTTCTATTAAATAAGAAGATTATATCATAATCTAGTAAAGGTGCGTTAATAACGTATCATATTATGAAGGGGAGTGAGTCTATCTTCTTATTCTCTTAAGAAGATAATAGGAATATATACATGACAGAAGCTTGATTTATAGGTCGAATGGACAAGCTTTTCTATTTAGATGAACATTTGAATAAACATGTTGAATATGTTATGTTTTTGGTATCGAGTGGGTGAAATGCGGGCAATAAGAGAACGTGAGAATGTTAGATTTCTCTCCTTTTGAAATTTGTCCACTAAAGTTACGTCATGAACCGTTCTCTGAAATAAAAATAATAATACTTGGAGGTATTTATTATATGGCAAAAGCGAGATATATTACGGATATTAACCAAATTACACAAATACCAGAAGAAGAAAGAAAGAAGTTAAGTAAAATAACGGATAAGTTCGTTTTCCGTGTAAATGATTATTATTTAAACTTAATTGATTGGGACGATCCGAACGATCCGATTAAAAAACTCGTTATTCCAAACGAGAATGAGCTAGCAGATTACGGTCGCTGGGATGCTTCCGATGAAGATACGAACTACGTTGTACCGGGATGTCAACATAAATATACGACGACAGCATTGCTCATTTGTTCTGAAGTTTGTGGCGCGTATTGTCGTTATTGCTTTAGAAAGCGATTATTCCGTAACGACGTTAAAGAGGCGATGATCGACGTTGAACCGGGATTACAATATATTGCGGAACATCCGGAAATTAATAACGTGTTACTTACAGGAGGAGATCCGCTCATTTTAGCTGCACGTCGACTCGATATGATTTTCGAACGATTACGAGCGATCGATCACGTAAAGATTATTCGTATCGGTTCTAAATTACCGGCCTTTAATCCAATGCGTATTTATGAAGATGAAGAGTTACTTGACGTTATTCGCAAACATTCTCAATCTGATCAACGAATTTACATTATGGCACACATTAACCACCCGCGTGAGATTACGGAACAAGCTTATAAAGCGTTTCAAGCGTTACACGATGCAGGAGCGATCGTCGTAAACCAGACGCCTGTATTAAAGGGAATTAATGATGACCCAGAAGTGTTAGGCGAATTGTTAGATAAATTGTCTTGGGCAGGTGTCACACCGTACTATTTCTTTATTAACCGTCCGGTTCGTGGTAATGAAGATTTCGTACTTTCATTAGAAGAAGCATACAATATCGTCGAAGAGGCAAAAGCAAAAACGTCAGGACTAGGAAAACGTGTAAGATTGTCGATGAGTCATACGGCTGGAAAAGTAGAAATTTTAGCGATTGAAGATGGAAAGGCGTACTTAAAATTCCACCAGTCTCGCGATGGAAAGTACGGTAAATTTATGGTGTTAGACTGCCCGAAAGATGCCGCGTGGTTCGATGACTTACCAGGAAATGAAAAATATTGGGATAAACCAGAAAAGAAAGTTGAAGAAGTTGTCTCTGTAAATGAAATGAGCGATATGCCTGAACAACGTAGAAGACGTCGTAATGCATAATAGCGTAAATTAAAAAAACGAGTATGTCGTGTTATATCCGACATACTCGTTTTTATTTGTTATAATAGGGCAAAATACGTCATTGAACAGAGGTTGATGAATATGTTACAACTATTAAAGTCACATACGTCGGTGAGAGATTATACAAATGAACCTATTTCTGATGAAACATTTTATGCCATGATGGAAGCTGCACAACATGCTGCAAGCTCGAATTTTGTCCAAGCGTATTCAGTCATTCACGTACGAAATGGACGTAAAAAGGAACAACTCGGTAAACTATCGAAAAACGAACGGCAGTTTCAATCCGCACCGTTAGCACTTTTATTCTGTGCAGATTTGCGTCGTTTACAAGTAGCGGTTGAACGAACAGGTAATGAGGTAGAACTCGGCTCAGTCGAAGATTTTATCATTGCAACGATTGATACGGCAATATTTGCCCAAAACTTCGTCATCGCTGCCGAGTCAAAAGGTTATGGAATTTGTTATATCGGTGGTGTTCGTAACAATCCGACAGAAATAAGCGAACTATTCCATTTACCGGAAAAAGTTATTCCGCTCTTTGGAATGACGGTCGGAAAACCGGCGAAAAAAAATGAAGTAAAACCACGTTTACCTGTTTCTGCCATTATTCATGACGACCATTACGATATAGAGAAATATGATACGTTAATACAACAGTACGATGAAACGATGAATGAATATTATAAAAGACGTACGAATAATAAAAAGGATATTACGTGGACAGATACTGTCGTTTCCTTATTGAGTAAAAAGAGACGGGAACATATGAAAGATTTCATCCAATCGAAAGGGTTTTTACGAGATGATCTCGTAAAATAAACATGTGTAGACAAAAGTATTCAAAATAAATTATGTACGTTAGGTGGTCGGGCAATGGGGTCGGATAAAGTAATTCTGTTTCCTACAGACCGACGTGCTGTAGAACAGTTTCTTGCAAGGAGCAATGAACAGATCGGTATGAAGCAGTATGATAAAGCGTTAACGATTTTGCACTATTTAGAAGAGCAAAACGTACATCATCCTGTTTTATATAAAAATTTACTTACTTGTTATATGGCAACGCATCGTCTAATCGATGCGCAATTGTTATGTGAACATTTGCTAGAAGAAAAAGATCCGAATTACTATGAATATGTACAATATTACTTCTATATTCTGTATGAACGAAAAAAATATCGTCTTTTAATTGACCGTATTGAAAAAGAACGTCCTCATATACCTTCTACGTTACGCGAACAAATCGATCATTTTTACATGCTCGCGAAAGAAGCGCTTGAAAGAGAGGCAAAAATACTCGAACGACAACTTGAAGAAGTGATGCAAGGTAACGATTATACGAAACAAATTGTCACCTTTGAAAAATGGTGTGCTCTCGGGGTAGAACCGAGCTCGTTTATAATAACACTCCTTGCAAACGAACATGTTCAGCCGGCTGTTAAAACGTACATCATTACGTTGTTACATAAAGCAAAGCAGAAAGAGACGGTTGTCATAGAAAAGTTCGGATTTCGAAAATCATTTAAACTCGATGAATTACAACTATTCGATGAACATCCGATATACAAACAGACCATCGTACAATTAAAACAAAAAGAACAACATAATCCGACAGATGCTGAACTGCAAAAACAACTGTTCGAGCAATTTATGTACGTCATTTATCCGTTTTATTATCCAAAAGAACATATCGATGCAGTCGTTCAAGCGATTGAACGAATTGCGCACATGCAAGTAATCGATGATATGGCTAACATCTTGGGAGATACTTTAACGAAAACATACGTGGAAAAGATTACTGTTCTCGCGTCGTTTTACATACAATTTTAGCAATAAATAGTGTAATAGATAATAGTTGCAAGGTAATATGAGTGTGTTATACTAAAATGGTTGAAGAAATAAACCGTGTAAACAACAATGTAAAATAAGTATATAGTTTAAAAGGTTGGAGGTAATAACATGTCGGTAACGGCAAATTGGGAAAAGAAAGAAGGGAACGACGGTATACTTACAATTACGGTCTCCCCAGAAAGATTTGAAGAAGCGCTCGATCAAGCGTTTAAAAAAGTTGTAAAAGATGTTTCATTACCTGGGTTTAGAAAAGGACGTATTCCACGAAACATTTTTGAAAAACGTTTCGGAGTAGAGGCACTTTATCAAGATGCACTCGATGTCATTTTACCACCTGCATATACAGAAGCGGTAGAGCAGACAGGCATTTTCCCTGTCGATCAGCCAAGTGTAGATATCGAGGAAATTGAACGTGGAAAGGAACTCGTCTTCACGTGTGAAGTTACTGTAAAACCAGAAGTAACTCTCGGTGAATATAAAGGTATTGAAGTAGAAGAAGAAAAAGTAGAAGTGACTGACGAAGACGTTGAACAGGAAATAGAAGCGTTACGTCAGAGTCAAGCAGAACTCGTCATTAAAGAAGAAGGAACGGTCGAAGAGGGCAATACTGTCGTCATTGATTTTGAAGGCTTCTTGGATGGTGAGGCATTCGAGGGTGGAAAAGGCGAAAACCATTCATTAGAAATCGGTTCAGGCCAATTTATCCCTGGTTTTGAAGAGCAACTCGTCGGAAAAGAATCAGGCGAAGAGTTAGAAATCGAAGTCACTTTCCCAGCCGACTATCATGCAGAAGATTTAGCTGGAAAAGAAGCGACGTTCAAAGTGAAAATTCACGAAATTAAAGAAAAAGAAGTACCAGAGCTAGATGATGAGTTTGCAAAAGATGTGGACGAAGACGTCGAAACGTTGGACGAATTAAAGGAAAAAACGAGAGAAAACTTATTAAATGAAAAAGAGCAACAAGCTGAAAATAGCAAGCGTGAAGCGGTCGTTGAAAAAGTAACGGAAAACGCTGAAGTTGACATTCCAGAGGCGATGATTGAAACAGAGATGGATCATATGATTCGTGAGTTCGAACAACGTCTCCAAATGCAAGGAATGACGTTAGAAAACTATTATCAGTTCTCCGGACAATCGGAAGAAGAATTAAAAGAGCAAATGGAAGGCGACGCAAAGCAACGTATTAAGACGAATTTAACATTAGAAGCTATTTTAGAAGCGGAAGATATCGAAGTAACAGAAGAAGATATTGACGAAGAGTTACAAAACATGGCTGACATGTATCAAATGGAAAAGGAACAAATTCTCGGTATGCTCGGTGGAAATAGTGACATGTTAAAAGAAGATTTAAAAATTAAAAAAGCGATCGACTTCCTCGTTGAAGAAAGTAAAGTCGTTACAAAAAGTGAATAACGAGACGTACGTATGAACGATGAAGATAGAAACAAGGTGCATCAAAAAACATGCACCTTGTTTTCATTATTTACGGTTAAAAAAGTTGTAAAGTGGATCTGAATATAATATAAATGAAATAATAAACTAAACAGACGTGAGCGGTTAACTAAATTGTACAATGGAAAAAAACACGATAAATATGTCGAGCGTTTATTATTTTGTTTTCCATTTTACATCTGTTATGATTGCTATAGTAGTTCATTTAGTGAGTGAAACGTTTAGGGGTGAAAAGATGTTTAAATTCAATGATGAAAAAGGTCAGTTGAAATGTTCTTTCTGTGGGAAAGATCAAGATGCTGTTAGAAAATTGGTTGCTGGACCAGGTGTATATATATGCGATGAATGTATTGAACTTTGCAATGAAATCGTTGAAGAAGAAGTGGGAATGGATGAGGATGTGGAGTTAGAAGAAATTCCTACACCGAAAGAAATTTGTGAAACACTCGATCATTACGTCATCGGGCAAGAACAAGCGAAGAAAAACTTATCTGTCGCGGTTTATAACCATTATAAACGAGTTAATTCGCCACGACATAATGATGATGTTGAAATTGCAAAGAGTAACATCGCGATGATCGGACCGACAGGAAGCGGAAAAACGCTTTTAGCGCAAACGTTAGCGCGTATTATTAATGTACCGTTCGCCATTGCGGATGCGACGTCATTAACAGAAGCTGGTTATGTCGGTGAAGATGTTGAAAACATTTTATTAAAATTAATACAAGCCGCTGATTATGACATCGACCGTGCTGAAAAAGGGATTATTTATATCGATGAAATTGATAAAGTGGCTCGTAAATCGGAAAATCCATCGATTACGCGAGACGTATCGGGTGAAGGAGTGCAACAAGCCCTTTTAAAAATATTAGAAGGAACGGTTGCTAGTGTTCCACCACAAGGTGGTCGAAAACATCCACATCAGGAATTCATCCAAATTGATACGACGAATATTTTATTTATCGTCGGTGGTGCTTTCGACGGAATCGATCAAATTATTAAACGACGTCTAGGGAAAAAAGTGATCGGTTTCGGTGATGAGAATGTACATGAAGATTTAGAAATGGGCGATCTACTCGCACGTGTCTTACCGGAAGATTTATTGAGCTATGGCTTAATTCCGGAGTTCATCGGACGCTTGCCAGTTATTGCAAGTTTAAAACCTTTAGATGAAGATGCGCTCATGCAAATTTTAACGAAACCGAAAAATGCACTCGTGAAGCAATATCAAAAGTTATTCCAAATGGACGATGTCGAACTGGAGTTTGAAGAGGAAGCGCTTATTGAAATAGCTAAAAGTGCAATGGAACGAAAAACAGGTGCTCGAGGTTTACGTTCTATTATCGAAAACATTATGCTCGATATTATGTTCGAAGTTCCGTCACGAACAGATATTGAAAAATGTGTTATAACGAAAGAAACGGTTATTCACGAACATACTCGACCGAAGTTACTGTACAAAGATGGAACAGTAGAAGAAAGTACAAATAAGGATTTACCAAAAGAAAGTGCATAACGTACGTTTATGAAAGGAAACGGACTGACACTGCACGTTTACGCTCCGATTACGATAAACGGAGTTAGGAACGGTTATTGTCAGTCGTTTCTTTTTTCTTGTATGAATGAATATGTCACGTATATTTATAATACAATAAGTAACGTTCCGAATGGTTGCAACGAAACGTTTTAAATAGGATAAACTTCCCATCTAAATATAGGATGATATAATAGGGATATACGAATATGCATAACGATAAATATAAAGTTTTTACATATAGATGTACATAAGATTGGAGGTACGTACAGATGAAGAAAAAAACGATTGAAGCACCTCTTTTACCATTGCGTGGAATTTTAGTATTTCCATCGGTTGTTATACATTTAGACGTTGGACGAGAGAAGTCAATTAAGGCATTGGAAAATGCGATGATGGGTGACCAAACGATTTTTTTATCGACGCAAAAAGAAGCAGCTATTGAAGATCCTGTGCCGGACGAGATTTATCGTGTCGGAACGCTTGCAAAAATTAACCAAATGTTAAAATTACCAAACGGAACGATTCGTGTGCTAGTCGAAGGTTTATTCCGAGCGGAAATTGTTCGTTACATAGAAGAAGATGACGATTTAGTCGTTGAAGTAAATGAATTAGAAGATACGCACGATGACTCGCACGAAGAGGAGGCATTAATGCGTCAGTTAGTTCAGCAGTTTGGTGAATTTATCAATGTATCCCGTAAAATTACGAAAGAAACGTTATCGACGGTAGCTGACATCGATGAACCGAGCCGTCTCACATACATTATCGCTTCACATCTACCGATTAAAATGAAGGATAAGCAATCTATTTTAGAAATCGATCACGTGAAAGAACGGATGCAACATTTGTTAACGATCATTACTAATGAGAAAAAAGTACTCGACTTAGAACGAAAAATAGGCGAACGCGTTCAATCATCGATGGAGCAGACACAGAAGGAATATTATTTACGCGAACAATTAAAAGCAATTCAACAAGAGTTAGGGGAAGTAGATGGAAAGTATAGTGAAGTAGATCAACTGAGAGAAAAGATCGAAGCGCGTAATATGCCGACGCACGTTACGGAAGTAGCATTAAAAGAATTAGGACGCTATGAACGGGTGCCGCAAAGTTCCTCAGAAAGCTCTGTGATTCGAAATTATCTCGATTGGCTTATTTCTTTACCGTGGCATGAAAAGACAGAAGATACGATCGATATTGATAAAGCGAATAAAGTACTTAATGAAGATCATTACGGTCTTGAAAAGGTGAAGGAACGAATTTTAGAATATTTAGCTGTCCAAAAATTAACTGATTCGATAAAAGGACCGATTTTATGTCTCGCTGGGCCACCTGGTGTTGGAAAAACTTCGCTCGCTAAATCGATCGCTCGGGCAGTTAACCGTAAGTTCGTCCGGATCTCACTCGGTGGTGTTCGTGATGAAGCAGAAATACGTGGACACCGAAGAACATATATTGGTGCAATGCCAGGACGTATTATACAAGGAATGAAACGAGCTGAGACGATTAATCCGGTCTTTTTACTTGATGAAATCGATAAAATGGCGAGTGATTTCCGCGGCGATCCAGCCTCAGCAATGTTAGAGGTACTAGACCCGGAACAGAACGATAAGTTTAGTGACCATTTTATTGAAGAAACGTATGATCTATCGAACGTGTTATTTATTGCAACGGCAAATTACGTTAACAATATCCCAGAACCGTTACTCGATCGAATGGAGCTCATTTCTATTGCCGGATATACGGAAATCGAGAAGTTACACATTGCCAAAAAACATTTAGTTCCGAAACAATTAGATGAAAATGGGCTAGCAAAGGGAAAACTGCAAATTCGTGATGATGCGTTAAAAATGATCATTCGTAATTACACGAAAGAAGCAGGAGTACGAAATTTAGAGAGAACGATTGCCAAAATTTGCCGTAAAGCGGCAAAAATTATCGTCTCCGGAGAACAAAAACGAGTCATCGTGACGAAAAATCGCCTCATTGAATTGTTAGGAAAACCGTTATATCGTTTTGGACAGATGGAAAAAGAAGATCAAATCGGTGCAGCAACAGGGCTTGCGTATACGACTTTCGGTGGCGATACGTTATCGATTGAAGTGTCGCATTACCCTGGAAAAGGAGAACTCATTTTAACTGGTAAGTTAGGAGAAGTCATGCGTGAGTCAGCACAAGCGGCTTTCAGTTACATTCGATCACGTGCAGATGAATTAAACATTCCGAAAGACTTCCATAAAAAGTTCGACATTCATATTCACGTTCCAGAAGGGGCAACTCCAAAGGATGGTCCATCAGCAGGGATTACAATGGCAACTGCGCTAATTTCAGCATTAACTGGACGAGCAGTACGTCGGGATGTCGGTATGACAGGTGAAATTACGTTGCGCGGGCGTGTACTTCCAATCGGTGGTTTAAAAGAAAAAGCGTTAAGTGCGCATCGTGCTGGTTTAACGACGATCATCTTACCTGCAGAAAACGAACGAGATATTGAGGATGTGCCAGAAAGTATTCGGGAAGATTTAACGTTTGTTCAGGTGAAACATTTAGATGATGTGTTAAAAATTGCCTTGGTGGAGGAAAAGGATGAAAATTAAAGAAGCAACGATCGAAATAAGCGCTGTTTCACAAAAACAATATCCGACAGCAAATTTACCTGAGATCGCACTTGCAGGTCGATCAAATGTCGGAAAATCATCTTTTATCAATCGAATGTTAGGACGGCGCAATTTAGTACGAACCTCATCCAAACCAGGAAAAACACGAACGTTAAATTTTTACCGGATTAACGATGCCTTTTATTTTGTCGATGTACCTGGATATGGCTACGCAAAAGTTTCAAAAACGGAGCAACAAAAATGGGGCGCGATGATGGAGGAATATTTCGAAACGCGTGAGCCGTTACAACTCGTCGTTCTTGTGATTGATAGTAGGCATGACCCGACTCAAGACGATATGCGAATGATAGAATACATCTCGTACTTGAATATTCCTCTCCTTATTATTGCAACGAAAGTAGATAAATTGAAGAAAAATGCACGACAAAATCAGTTACGTCATATTACGTCAATCATTCATGACGTAGCTGCCGATGTCCAAGTTATTCCGTTTTCAGCGGAAACGGGAGAAAATAAAGATCGCATTTGGGACATCTTAGCACCATATATATAAAAGGAAAACTTCATGAGGCTAGGATAAGACTTGTTTTAAAAAAGTTGAAGTGGACGGAATCGCAAAATAGGTGTTTCGTCCATTTTTTTACCCGTGCCGGGCAAATGAAAAACGGAGTTCACATTTAATTGAACTCCGTTTCTAGCTAATATTTGTCCTAGACTTGTACCGCCTCTTAACAACGTCTTACCGTTTAACTCGTAACAAGTAAACACCGATTACGATAAGTGCAACGGGCCAAAATGTTTCCAAAAAGTCGATGACACCGTAAATCCAAACGAACCATGCTGGTAATGTAATTGAAAATAACATGATTATTGCGATTGCTATTAACACACTACCGACGATCAAACCAGATTTCGTTTTTACATAGCGGATTAAAAAGCCTATACCGGCGATTAATATGTAAATGGACCAATGATCGACCCAAAATGGAAAACGTTCCAGACCGTGAAAATGGATACCTAACCCGAGTAATAAAATACCAATGAAAATATTTTCGTACACGTTGTATGAATAACTATGGATTAAAAAGGCTATTCCGACAATAGCAAGAAACGTCGGCCATGAATAATACGGTTGAAACCAGACTAAATCGAGTTGTTTAATTAGAAAGTATACACCGAAGCCAATTAAGATATATCCGTGAAAAATATGTTGCTTTTTCATCGTTTCCCTCATTTCACATAAAATACATGTATTATCATAGTATATATACGAAAAAGTGACAATAGTCTACGCTTAAAAATTGGAGAAGAAATTAGTCGAAAAAGAGCAAGATGTTAAAGGAAAGTCATAATTTAGACAACAAAACGTCGTCTGTTAGTGATATAATCAGATTTAGAGTAAAAATATCTGACAGAAAATAAAGAAATTGAAGGAGTATTCAACGTGTATATTTTACAAGTTGGCTTTAACTACCGTACTACACCGATTGACATACGGGAACAATTCGCTTTTTCGGAGTTGGATTTAGAAGAAGCGACAGTTGAACTCAACAAACGAAAAAGTATTTTAGAAAATGTGATCGTATCAACGTGTAACCGTACGGAGATTTATGCTGTCGTCGATCAATTGCATACGGGTAGATATTATATTAAACAGTTTTTATCCGATTGGTTTGACGTACCGATGGATCAATTTGAAATGTATTTGGAAATGAATGAGAATGATGCAGCTGTAGAACATTTATTTCGTTTAACGGTTGGGTTACAGTCGATGGTACTCGGGGAGACTCAAATTTTAGGGCAAGTACGTGATGCGTTTTTACTTGCACAGCAGTGTGAGACGACAGGTACTATTTTTAATGAACTGTTTAAGCGTGCAGTCACATTTGCCAAACGGTCTCATAAAGAAACCGCTATCGGAGAACATGCTGTTTCTGTTAGCTATGCAGCTGTTGAACTTGCAAAAAAGATTTTTGGGACGATTGAAAACAAACATGTCGTCATCTACGGCGCCGGTGAGATGGGTGAATTAGCCGTGAAAAACTTATACGGTGCTGGAGTTGAAAAAATTACTGTCGTCAACCGGACGTTTTCTCGGGCTGAACAATTAGCGCAACAGTTTCGTGGTGAAGCGAAAGAAGAAACGGAGTTATCTACGGTACTTGAAGATGCCGATATTTTAATTAGTTCTACCGGGGCAAGGGAGCCTGTTTTAAATCGAGCGATTATTGAACCGATTCAAAAACGTCGTAAAGGTCGTCCGTTATTTCTCGTCGACATTGCTGTCCCACGTGATTTAGATGAAGATATTGCGACGCTTGAAAGTGTCTTTTTATATGATATTGATGACTTACAACATATTGTCGATCAAAATTTAGCTGAACGGAAAGAAGCGGCTGCACAAATCGAGCGTGAACTCGCAGGTGAACTCGATGAATTTACAGAATGGGTAACGACATTAGGAGTCGTTCCTGTTATACGTGCTTTACGCGAAAAAGCGTTACACATTCAAGCTGAAACGTTCGACAGTATTTTACGTAAAATTCCAGACTTGACGGAACGTGAAGAAAAGGTCATTCGCAAGCATACGAAAAGTATCATCAATCAATTGTTGAAAGACCCGATTATTCAAGCGAAAGAAATGGCAGGAACGAAACATGCTCCTGAACTGTTATCGCTATTCGTCGATATTTTCGGTATTGATGAAGAAGTAAAACGTGAAGTGGAGAAGCGGACGAAAAAAACAGAAAAAATTGTGAAACGACTGAACAAAAAGAGCGCAACAATTTAATGGAAACATGGATGAAAAAAGAAAGGGTACATCATGTTTGCGGTAAAATCAGTTTTTGAATTTATGTTAATTATTTTTAGTATAAGTATCATCGGATACTTTATCGATTTTATGAAAAAAAATGACAGAGTAAATAAAGTTTCATTTTATTTGCTCTGTCTCGTTTGGTTTGTACAAACGATTATTTTGTATTATGTGACGTTTGTGAAAAATATTTTTCCAGTGTTGACGCTCCACGATGGTCTCTTTTTTTATGCATGGATATTAATATTGTTTTCACTCTTATTAAATTGGTTCTTTCGTGTCCATTTTATTATTTTATTTACGAACGTCATTAGTTTTTTAACGTTACTGTTAGCACTTATGCTAAATGCAATGACAACTTTCGATGTGCAAAGTGTACAGTTCGTTCATGAAATATTAATTATTCATATCATTTTCACCATCGTTTCGTACGGTTTTTTCACGTTATCTTTTGCACTTTCTTCGATGTATTTAGTGCAATATTATTTTTTAAAACGGAAAAAAGGATTTAGATGGATGTGGCGTTTTACAGATCTTCATAAGTTAGATGAGTTGTCGTTTTTATTTACGATTATCGGGGTGCCACTTTTATTTATCGGTATTATTTTCGGTGTCGTTTGGGCATATTTTGCACAAGCGGAATTTTATTGGTTTGACTTTAAGACAATCGGTTCGATTTTAGTATTAATGATTTACATTGTTGCGTTATTATTACGGTTTTTTAATGGTTACAGTGGGAGACCGACCTCTGTATATAATGCCATTGCATTTAGTGCATTACTTATTAACTTCTTTTTATTTAGTTCGTTATCGAGTTTCCATTTTTAAGGAGTGACCGAAAAATTATGAGTGATACAGTCATCGTTGGTACACGAGAGAGTAAATTAGCAGTGACGCAAACGAAGTGGGTCGTACATGAGTTGGAAAAACATGCTTTACGAGCTAAGTTTTCACTCCATTATATTACGACAGAAGGTGATCGCAAATTAGATATATCGCTTACTGAATTTCAGCAAAGCGGTATGTTTATAAACGAACTAGAAGAAAAACTGCAAGCGAAAGAAATTGATGTCGCTGTACATAGCTTAAAAGATATTCCGTTACAGACGGACGATGCATATCCAATAGTAGCCATTCCAATGCGGGAAGATTTTCGCGATGCGTATATCGGAAAAGAAAACGTACCGTTAGACCAATTACGAGATGGTGCAATCATCGGGACGAGTAGTCCAAGACGAAAAGCACAGCTACAAGCAACATATCCACATTTAAAAACAAAATGGATACGTGGTCCGATCGATTCGCGTATAAAACAGATGAAAGAAGGTGCCTATGATGGCATTATTCTAGCGGTTGCTGGATTAAATCGACTCGGGTTAACTGATGTCATTACGACGTATTTAGATCCGGTATCGTTCACACCAGCACCTGGTCAAGGTGCGTTAGCTGTGCAATGTCGTGCAGAAGATGAGCATATCGTCCGCTCATTACGATCGATTCATCATGAAGACACATATAAAGCAGTGTATGCAGAACGTCATGTCGTATTGCAACTAGATGAAGAAGATAAGGCTCCGATTGGAGCATATGCAACCGTATCAGATGGAGTCATTTCATTGTATGCTTCCGTTTATTCTATGGATGGAAAAAGCGTCTTAACGAGTGAAGCACAACACCACGATCCGTTTGAGGTCGCAAAACTAGTAGCCGATGACTTAGTTAAACAAGGTGCGCATTCGATCATCGGTGCAGCGAAAGAGGAGTTACAAAACGAATGAATACGTCATTACAAGGACAAAAAATATTAGTTACCCGTGAACGTCATCAAATGAATGAAATGTCTAAGTTAATTCGTGAACGCGATGGTGTTCCACTCGAAGTACCCCTACTAAAAATTACGTGTCACCAACAGGTCCAAGTAGATCCACTTGCATCGTATTCATGGCTTATTTTTACGAGTGCGAATGGAGTACGTTGTTTTTTCCAACATGTAAAAGATCCGATACCTAGCAATATACATATAGCTGCTGTCGGCAAAAAGACGGAAAATGTCATTCGATCGTACGGTAATGACGTTCATTTTGTGCCGACGACGTATAATGCGGAAACGATGATGGATGAACTTTTTCGGTTGTATCCGGATGCCGATAACTTCTTAGTCATTCGAGGCAATATTTCCCGACCCGTCATTCCGGATCAATTAGCAAAGCGAAACCGTTCGTATACGTTACTTGAACTGTATGAAACAGTGCCATTTATTGAAAATAAACAATTACTGATCGAAGTATTAACGGCAAATAAACTCGACTTTTTATCCTTTACGAGTCCATCCGCTGTTCGGGCATTTATCGAACTGACAAAAGAAGCGGAACAGTTTGACCAGTTTTTAACGATACCTGTCGTTTGTATCGGAACGACGACAGAAAAAGAAGCGAAACGTCAAACGTTTCAAACGACGATCGTTCCCGATACGTTTACGGTAGAACAGATGGTAGAAGAAATGATTACTTATAATCAAATGGAGGGATCATATTGACTGACTTAGTTCCATTTAAACGTCATCGCCGCCTACGTTCTTCAGAAGCGATGCGTCAATTAGTACGTGAGACAGTTTTAACGGTTGATGATTTTATATATCCACTTTTTATAACGGAAGGCGACAATGTGAAAAATGAAGTCCCATCGATGCCGGGTGTGTATCAGTTGTCGCTCGACCAATTGGAAAAAGAAATCATCGTTATCGACGAACTTGGCATTAAAGCAGTAATGTTGTTCGGTGTACCGCATGAAAAAGATGATGTCGGAACAGGTGCTTATATCGACGATGGGATCGTTCAAGAAGCAACTCGTGTCATTAAGCGAGCGGTGCCGAATATGTTAGTCGTTGCCGATACGTGTTTATGTGAATATACAGAACACGGTCATTGTGGCGTCATTCATGAAAAAGAGGTCGATAATGATGCGTCGTTAAAATTGTTAGCGAAAACTGCCGTATCACAAGCAGAGGCGGGTGCGGATATTATCGCTCCGTCGAATATGATGGATGGATTTGTCGCTGTTATACGCGAGGCGTTAGATCGTGCTGGATTTGAACAAATTCCGATTATGTCATACGCTGTGAAATATGCGTCAAGTTTTTACGGACCATTTCGCGATGCAGCAGACAGTACACCGCAGTTTGGTGATCGGAAAACGTATCAAATGGACCCAGCGAACCGTCGTGAAGCGTTAAAAGAAGCAGATACGGACGTTGAAGAGGGAGCGGATATGGTTATCGTTAAACCAGCGCTAAGTTATCTCGATATCGTTCGTGAAGTAAAGAATCGAACGAACATTCCGGTTGTTGCTTATAATGTAAGTGGGGAATATTCTATGGTAAAAGCGGCAGCGATAAATGGTTGGATCGATGAAGAAAGTCTTGTACTTGAAATGTTTACGAGTATGAAGCGTGCGGGTGCGGACCTTATTTTAACGTATTATGCAAAAGAAGTAGCAGCATGGTTACAAAATAAATAATACTGGAGGGTTCATGATGAATAAGTATGATGCGTCAGTAAATGCATATAAAGAAGCTGTAGAAGTGATGCCAGGTGGTGTAAATTCGCCAGTACGAGCGTTTAAAGCGATCGGCATGGAACCAGTTTTTATGAAAAAAGGAAAAGGTGCCGTTTTAACCGATATCGATGGCAATGAATATATCGATTACGTATTAAGTTGGGGTCCGCTCATTTTAGGACATGCGGACGAACAAGTTGTAGCACGCTTGAAAGAGGTAGCAGAACTAGGAACGAGCTTCGGTGCACCGACAGAAATTGAAACAAAACTTGCACAATTAGTGATTGAGCGTGTGCCGTCGGTTGAAATGATCCGCATGGTGAACTCGGGTACGGAGGCAACGATGAGTGCGCTACGTCTTGCTCGAGGCTACACGGGACGTAATAAAATAATGAAGTTCGAAGGAAACTACCACGGGCACGGTGATTCGTTATTAATTAAAGCTGGTTCAGGTGTGGCAACACTCGGTTTGCCGGATAGTCCTGGTGTACCAGAGTCAGTTGCACAGCATACGATTACCGTGCCGTATAACGATCAAGAAAGTGTTCGTTATGCGTTCGAACAATATGGTGATGATATTGCTGCTGTTATCGTTGAACCTGTTTCTGGAAATATGGGAGTTGTACCACCAGTAAACAACTTCTTACAGTTTTTACGTGATGTAACGAACGAGCACGGTTCATTACTTATTTTTGATGAAGTGATGACAGGATTTCGTGTTGATTACAATTGTGCACAAGCATATTTTGATGTAATGCCGGATATTACTTGTTTAGGAAAAGTAATCGGTGGTGGATTACCGGTTGGTGCTTACGGCGGGAAAAAAGAAATTATGGAGTCAGTTGCGCCGAATGGATCGATTTATCAAGCTGGTACGTTATCAGGTAACCCACTTGCGATGACTGGTGGATACGAAACGTTACGTCAGCTAACGAAAGAAATGTATGATGAAATGAATGAAAAAGTTGATCGCCTCGTTGCGGGTTATCGTGAAGCAGCGGATAAACATGGAATTCCGCTCCAAATTAACCGTGCAGGATCGATGGTCGGGTACTTCTTTACAGAGGAAGAAGTCATTAACTACGAAACAGCACAGACGTCCGATTTAGATCGGTTTAAAAAGTATTACCGTGGAATGCTCGAAGAAGGGGTATATTTACCACCATCACAGTTCGAAGGATTGTTTCTATCTGCGGCGCATACGGATGATCAGATTGAGCATACAATTGAAGCAGTCGATAAAGTTTTTGCGACGTTATAATATTTTCGTCCGAGTAGGATTATTCCTGTTCGGACGTTTTTTGTTGTGAGCACATATTTAATACCGTTTTATCATATAGTTAATTAGCATATGCGAACGAGTATGATAGAAAGGAGATGTATATGTTGTCGGAACGTAGCGATCATCTCGAATTTCAATTAGATGAACGGATTTATTTCGAGAGCGGTCAAGAAATTGAAGAAATGCTCGCAATTTCGTTAGATCCTGACATATTAGTGCAGTCGCTTGCTGACCACGTACAAATTCGTGGATTAATTATTTTACGTGGAGAGTATCAAAAAAGTGTGGTGAGTCATACGGAAGAAGAAGGGGATGATTTTCGGAAACTGTTAAACTACGTTGAAAAGGTAATCGATGAAGATGAAGAAAAAGCTCGTTTTACACATCGCTTTCCGGTAGAAATCTCTGTTCCACATGATCGCGTTGAGCATCTAGATGATATTACTGTTTCAGTAGATAATTTCGATTATGAATTGCCTGCAAATAATACGTTACGTTTAAAAGCAGCCGTACATATTTACGGCATTAAGCAAGAATATGAGCATAATGATGTAAAGGCGAATGAGCTAGAACGTGATCATGTAGTTAAATTTGAGAAAATGAGAGAAAATAAACGAATGGATGATGAAAAGCGTGATGTAGTGAAAGGGAAAGCTACTCAATTAGATGGGGACCGTGAGTTTGATAAGGATGATAAAAGAAGTAATGAGGGAGAAAATATTTTTCCTTTTGAAAAACGGGAATTACGAAAAAATGATTGTATAGCAAATGAGAGTGAAGAGGGGATCAAAGCTAAAGAAACTACAAATGACGAACGAGTCGATGAACGTGCCATCGTTGAAGCAACTGATCATTTAGACGATGAAGTGTACAAAGAAGATAAACCGTCTAGACATGAACAGATGTTCCAAAAAGGGGAAAGGAATGAAGAAGATAATTATTTGGAAGATGAGCAACTTAGTGATCCAGAAGGGAAAGAAACGGCAAATGAATCAGTTGAAGCTTTAGAACAAGAAGATGTAGCGGAAACTGATGAAAATGAAGCAGTTGAAACGATGCAATCGGGTATTTCACAGAAGGGTGAAATTGATATTCAGTTAAGTGAAGCGGAAACAGACGATGAGGAAATAGAAGAAGTGACGAACATGACTTTTTTAACACAGTTATTTAACACCGGTGAAGAAACGTATTCTACGATGAAATTGTATATTGTTCAAACGGATGATACCGTTGAGTCCATTGCAAAAAGATATGATATTTCTACGTTACTGTTAATGAAAAAAAATGATATTCATAGCGACACGTTAGAGCCAGGACAAATTTTATCGATCCCGCTTCAAAATAAGGAATAGTACAGTTTTTAAACGGATTGAGTTTACGCATGACGAAAACTCAGTCCGTTTTTTTGTTGTAAAGATGAAATGTTGCTATGGAGTTTTAAGTGTTAAAAAGCCAAAACGAAAATGAAAACCCCTCTCGTATCATGGAACACGTAAAAGACGTTTAAAAAACACGTACAAAATAGAAAATAAAAGATAGTTTATATAAATTCGACATAAAACAGAATAAAAATGATGATAATAAAACAGAGTAGCACTAAGTCCAACGTCGTCGTCCAAATGACCGTTCGAATTAGTTGAAAAAGTAAAATGGGAACGATTGCTTTTTCTAAAACGCAAACACATTTATATAAAAACGGAGGAAAACGGTAACGGTAACGTTTTGACATCGTGATCACCTCAATTTATATTACTATATGACTGTATAGCCTGTTTTCGTGCACGACAGTATATATGTTGCAAAAAATGGTTGAACGTACTACACTTATAGTAAATTTATATCTATTCGTTATGAGAGGGAGTAGTATAGAAGCGTTTCTTTTCAGAGAGGGAAATGGTCGGTGTGAATTTTCCAGAAACCTTTTAGAAGTCGCCCTTGAACGAACTTTTCTGAAATAGAAGTAAGAATTGTCGGTTAGACACCGTTATCGTCATGTTGAGTGTGCGAGTAGTACAAATAGTTTGCTCGTAAACATAGGTGGTAACGCGGAAAGTAACTTTTCGTCCTATTTTAATAGGGTGAAAAGTTTTTTTAATGGAAAAATGATGTTTGATACATAAGGAGGAAAAGAACTAATGACAGAAACAAAACGACAACTTCCATCGAAATACGATCATAAAGAAGTGGAGCGTGATCGATATACATTTTGGGTAGATGGAGAATTTTTCAAAGCGACAAACGATGAAACGAAAGAGCCGTATTCAATTGTTATTCCACCACCAAACGTAACAGGTAGGCTTCACTTGGGCCATGCGTGGGATACGACGATGCAAGATACGATTGCGCGAATGAAACGGATGCAAGGTTACGACGTGTTATGGTTACCGGGTATGGATCATGCCGGAATTGCAACGCAAGCAGTTGTCGAGGCGGAGCTAAAAAAAGAAGGAAAATCACGTTACGATCTCGGTCGAGAAAAGTTCGTTGAAACAGTTTGGGAATGGAAAGACGAGTACGCTAACTTCATCCGTGAACAGTGGGGAAAGCTTGGTTTAAGTTTAGATTATTCTCGTGAACGATTTACACTCGATGAAAAACTGTCGGATGCGGTCCAAGAGGTGTTTATTCGTTTATACGAAAAAGGGCTCATTTACCGTGGAGAATATATTATTAATTGGGATCCACAAACGAAAACAGCATTATCTGATATTGAAGTTATTTATGAAGAAGTTGAAGGAAAGTTTTATCATATGCGTTATCCACTTAAAGATAGCGATGAATATATTGAAATTGCCACGACGCGACCGGAGACGATGTTAGGTGATACAGCTGTGGCAGTTCATCCGGATGATGAACGATATCAACATTTAATTGGGAAGAAAGTTATTTTACCGATCGTCGGTCGAGAAATTGAAATAGTAGCGGACGATTATGTAGACATGGAATTCGGATCTGGTGCTGTAAAAATTACGCCGGCGCACGACCCGAATGACTTCGAAATTGGAAATCGTCACAATTTAGAACGTGTCCTCATTATGAACGAAGATGGAACGATGAATGAAAATGCTGGAAAGTATAAAGGTCTCGATCGTTTTGACTGTCGAAAACAAATTGTGCAAGATTTACAAGAACAAGGTGTTCTCTTTAAAATTGAAGATCACGTTCACCAAGTAGGACATTCTGAACGAAGTGGCGCAGTTGTCGAACCGTATTTATCGACACAATGGTTCGTAAAAATGCAACCGTTAGCTGACAGAGCAATTGAACTACAAAAATCGAATGATAAAGTGAACTTCGTTCCGGAACGTTTTGAACAGACGTATTTACATTGGATGGAAAATATTCGCGATTGGTGTATTTCTCGTCAATTATGGTGGGGACATCGAATTCCTGCTTGGTACCATAACGAAACGGGCGAAGTGTATGTCGGAAAGGAACCGCCGAAAGATATTGAAAATTGGACACAAGATGAGGACGTCCTCGATACGTGGTTCTCATCTGCCTTATGGCCATTTTCAACGATGGGTTGGCCGGATGAGGAAAGTGAAGATTTCAAACGCTATTTCCCGACAGATGTACTCGTTACAGGATACGATATCATATTCTTCTGGGTAGCGCGGATGATTTATCAGTCGCTCGAATTTACGGGGAAAAAGCCGTTTAACGACGTGCTTATTCACGGGCTCATTCGTGACTCGGAAGGTCGTAAAATGAGTAAATCACTCGGAAACGGTGTCGATCCGATGGATGTCATTGATAAATACGGTGCTGATGCACTTCGTTACTTCTTATTAACTGGTTCGACTCCTGGACAAGATTTACGTTTTTATTGGGAACGAGTTGAGGCGATTTGGAACTTCGCAAACAAAATTTGGAACGCTTCACGTTTCGTTTTAATGAATATTGACGATATGGAATATGACGACATCGATTTATCAGGTGAATTATCTTTGGCGGATGAATGGATTTTAACCCGCCTTAACAAAACGATTGAACACGTTACGCACAATACAGACAAATATGAGTTCGGTGAAGCCGGTCGATATTTATATAACTTCATTTGGGATGAGTTTTGCGACTGGTATATCGAGTTGTCTAAGTTAACGTTACAAGGTAAAGATGAGAAAAAGAAGCAAACGACATTGTCCGTCTTAGCTCACGTCTTAGATCAGACGTTGCGCATGCTTCATCCATATATGCCGTTTATTACGGAAGAAATTTGGCAAATGTTACCGCATGATGGGGAATCGATTACAGTTCAAGCATGGCCAAAAGTGAATGAACAGTTTACGAATGAAGAAGCGGTAGAAAAGATGGAAAAAGTAATGAACGTCATTAAAGCAGTTCGCAACATTCGCGCGGAAGTGAATACTCCAATGTCACGTAAAGTAACGATGTATATAAAAGCGACAGATGAAATGAATGAAGCGCAATTAGAAGCAAGCAGACATTATATCGAACGATTCTGTAATACGGATGAGTTGACGATTGCACAAACTGTTGACGTTCCAGAGCAAGCGATGAGTGCTGTCGTCACTGGTGCAGAGATATTCCTGCCACTTGAAGGATTAATCGATCTTGAAGAAGAAATTGCTCGATTAGAAAAAGAACGAGAAAAATGGGAAAGTGAAGTTGCGCTCGTTGATAAAAAGTTAAGTAATGATGGATTCGTCAAAAATGCTCCAGAAAAAGTAGTTGAAGCGGAGCGGAAAAAACGAGTTGATTATGAAGAGAAATTACGTCTCATTGAAGAGCGACTCGCTCAATTGAAAAAATAACGAAAAAGGGAGTTCGTTACGGACGGACTCCCTTTTCTGTTTCTGTACTGTGCGCTTGGCATTGTACGACAGTTTTCTTTATATGTGTTACGTACATTTCTAACAAGTTAATATTTGTTACTTTACTTAAAATACGTGATCCGACGACATCCTCAATTTCGTTAAATAGTAATTCACCTTTTTCTGATAGTAAAAAATCAATACCGACGAGATCGAACTGAAAGTAATCGACAATTTTTTGAATCATTTGCCGTTCTTTAGTCGATAAATGATAGATATGTGCATCGCCACCGAGACTGTAATTTGCGCGAAAGTCACGTTCATTATGGCGTAAAACAGCGGCGACAATTTTTTTACCGATGACAAAGACGCGGACATCTTTTCCAAGTTGCACATTTGCTCCTTGTACAATGATATTTTCCGACGTAAGTTGATGGGGAATTTGTCTCCACATCGAATGCTCGCGAACGTAATAAACGTCAGTTCCACTTCGACCGTAAGCATCTTTCACGACGAATGGATAAGGAAGCGGTGGCTTCCTTGGAAAACTGGAACGTTTTATAAAATATGTATCGACCATCGGTACGTTTAGCTTATGTACGTGTAAGTGGGTGAGTGATTTATCGTTACAAATTGCTGCAACAGCACTTGAATTAAATGTGATAACATTTAAGGCATGAAAGTATGTTTGCAACGTCGGCTCGATCGTTCGAATGACGACAAAGTGAGGTAAAGGTACTTCTTTTCCGTCGATTGTTACGTCATAACGATCGTGATAGATCCCAATTTGTAATTGTTCACGCAATACGAGCCGAATATTCACATGTTGCCTTTTAGCTTCATCGATAAACCATGTAATGTATGAGTAATTCTCGATCGCAGCACGTTCGTCATAAATTAACCAACCGTTCATTGTGTCACACCTTTCAACTGTCGCTCCACTTCGCCAATAATTGGATAGGAAGCGTCGATTCCTGTACAGTCGAGTAAGTTACGTATATGGGCATTGGAATTTACTTCACAAATGATCGGTTCATCGTTAGGACCGAACAATAAATCAACGCCGGAAAAATGAGCGCCGACAGCTTTTGATGCTCGAATCGCAATGTCACACTCTCGTTCTGTTGGACGATAAGGCTCCATTACGCCACCTGAAGTGACATTTGCCCGAAAATCGTCTTTAGAAGACCGGATCATTGCTGCGACTACCTTTTCACCAACTACTTGGATGCGTACATCGCGTCCGAAACTCTCTTCAATAAAAGTCTGTACGAGAAAAGGTTTACCAACTATTTTTTGTAACGTATATGCTAATTGCTTTTCATTTTCGATAAGATATACTTGTTCACCAAATGAACCGTACGCTTCTTTCATAACGAATGGATAAGGAAATGTTCGTACGACGTGTTCGATGAAAGGGTCATCAACATGCAAAGGATAACCGAACGTTTTCGGTGCAACGACTGTTTTTGGGATCGGTAAACGATGATACGCTAAACGTTGATACGTTTTAATTTTATCGTCAGTGATCGCGATCGTCTTTGCACGATTAAAGATAGGTATGTTCATTAATTCGAGTTGTGTTGCTAAATAAAGATCTTTGTCGGTAAATAGGACATAATCAGGCATTTCTTCACGTTTAATAAACGATAAATGATTACTAAGCATCGACGTTAACTCATTATTTTTCAATACCGTTACCCGATGTCCTTTTTCTTCCGCTGCACGTGCAAGCATTTGGGCATAATCTTTAAATTTATTCCCTTGTAAATATGCATTATATATAATCCAACTAGAATAAGTCATGTACGTATCCTTTCTACTTATTGAGGCGTCGAATATGAGTTGCTATAATAATTTTAATTTAAATTCGAAATATTACAAGAAAAAGTGGTGTTTCTATGTTTACAACGATTGACGAAATAAATACATTTTTACAAAAAAGAAAAAAACTCGGCATGAAACCTGGGTTAGAACGAATTGAAAAACTGCTAAATGATACCGGAAATCCAGACCAATCGATTCCGATTATCCACGTAGCTGGGACAAATGGAAAAGGTTCGACGATCCATTATATTGATGAAGCGTTACGAGCTTCCTGTTATCGAACTGGCATCTTTTCATCACCAAGTTTAACAGACGTGCGCGGATACTTTACGTTAAGTGGACAAGAAAGTGATGCAGACGGAATTATAGAAGCGATGAATGAACTATATGAAATAATCTTATTTATGGATCAATTGAACGATAGTCCTACAGAATTTGAAATTGTAACGGCGCTTGCATTCGTTTATTTCGCTTCGCGAGTGGATATAGTCATCGTAGAGACCGGTATGGGTGGATTGTTAGATACGACGAATTGTGTCACACCACTTTTATCTATCATAACGACGGTGGCAAAAGATCATGAGCAGTTTTTAGGGAATACAATCGAAGCAATTGCAACACATAAAGCAGGAATTATAAAAAAGAATCGACCGGTTATCGTCGGATCCGTTCCGGAAGCGGCAAAAGAAGTCATTATACAAAAGGCGGAGTATATGCAAGCACCATATTCCATCTTAGGAACGGACTTTTTACTAGTAACGGCACATGAAAAAACGATCGTACGTATAAAGGAAGAACAATATACGATTCCATCGTTACGTATGAAAGGCTCTCATCAACGTAATAATGTTGCCGTAGCATGTATGGCACTTCATACGTTATGTCGACTTGGGTTTTCTTTGAACGAAGAAAAGTGTATTCAAGCGATCGCTCACGCAATGCTTCCCGGTCGCTTTGAACAAATATATGATAACCCATTCATGATCGTCGATAGTGCTCATAACGTACAAGCAATGCATGCCCTACTTACGACGGTTCGTGACGAAATTAGTAAGCGACGAGTTCACGTTTTATTTGGTGCATATCGAGATAAAGCATGGCAAGAAATGGTGCGACTCATTCGCAACGAACATTTTTCGATCACGCTGACGACATTTTCCGACAAACGGGCATTAACGATCGATGAAATACGTAAAAGCGATCTGGCAAACGATGTTCTCATTGAAGCAGATTGGAGAACATGTTTAATGAAAGCGATTATGACGCCGGATAATGATGAAGTATATGTAATAACAGGGTCATTTCGTTTTATCGCAATGGTTCGATCGTGGATGAAGAAAAATGGATAAAACTATCGCGTCGCATGCGACAAAGAAACACGAATTTTGCATATTTTATATGATACACTTTATAGCGAATATTGGCTGTCGCGAAAAGGTGAGTGAATATGCGAAAGAAACTAAAAAAACGACTGCGACCATCCGAGTTACCGAATAAAACGAAGCGAAATAAGAACGCTCGTGCTATAAGCGTATATAACGTATGGAAAAACTGGAGAAGTCGGACGTTATTATTAGCTGGGATGTTCGCGTTAATAATCGGTACATTTTTTGGCATGATGACTCTTTATATTTTTAATGAAGAAGATGAGACGACTTTTACTATATCGAATTCGAATGAGCCTGAAGTAAGTGGTAAAGAGCAAAGAAAACGTTCGGAAATGTATGAAGTGCAACCGTTATCCTTTTACGTTATTCAAGCAGGAATGTTTCAAGAAAAACAAAATGCAGAAAGTGAACAAAAACGATTACAAAAAGAACGTATCTCTTCATTTGTTTGGAAGCGAGACGACCATTATTTCGTACTTTTGTCAGCTCATGAGACAGAAAAAAATGCCCAAAGTCGAATCGACTCATTTGACAAGGAAGAGTTGTTTGTAAAGAAGTGGGAAACAGTCGTGAGTGACATTCATAGTTCCGAAGTAGAGAGTGCTTTGTTAGAGACATTTTATGAAACGTATATGAGAGCGATAGTAGATGTTGATAAAAAGAATGACTTCGATCGCACGCTATGGGATGACGTAATTCGTAAGGAAGATGTGATCGCTCAAGATGTACACGAACTACAAAAAGAATTAGCGACTGTTGTCGAAAAGGTTGAACGAGACGATGCTCCAACGATGCTGTTACATATTGCTTACATTTATGAACAAATAGCGGAAGCGTTAAAATAGTATGAAATGATTTTGTTGTATAAATTTGTATCATGATTTTGATGAAATGAATTGCACATAAAGCTATTTTTCCTCCTTGTGCATTGTCGATTTTTATATTTTACTCGTTCGAAAAAACGTTCATTTCTCGCTATGATAGAAGAAACAAGTAGGAAAGGAGGGAAAGTAAGGTGCATACGTTCGTCCGAATGAAAGATGTTCCGAAAGAGGAGCGTCCGCGTGAACGGCTGTTAAAATATGGAGCAAATCATCTATCTAATAACGAACTTCTTGCTATTTTACTCGGAAGCGGAACGAAACATTATTCGGTTACCCAACTTGCAAAACGAATTTTAATTCACTTTGAAGGATTAAAACATTTAAGCGAGGCAACAATTGAAGAGTTAACGAAAATAAAAGGAATTGGAATCGCAAAAGGAGTAAATATTTTAGCAGCAGTTGAATTAGGAAAACGAATTCAACAGTATAGGCCAGAAGAGCAATATATCGTTCGCTCCCCGCAAGACGGAGCACAGTTTATTATGGAAGAAATGCGCAATTTGCATCAAGAACATCTCGTCGCTTTATTTTTAAATACGAAAAATCGGATTATTCATTATCAAACGATATTTATCGGCAGTCTAAACTCCTCCATTGTCCATCCTCGGGAAATTTATCGTGAAGCAGTAAAACGTTCTGCAGCCTCGGTTATTTGTGCCCACAACCACCCGTCTGGCGTGCGCCCAAACAGTGCGTCATTTTAGCGATTTGGTACAAATCTAGAACTCCTTGCAACGTTCTATCGTCAGTATCTTACCTTATTTACGTAAACGTAAAAGGGACAAAAGCATGATATGAAAAGGAAATGGGACGATGAAGCTATCTCATCGTGTTCTATTTTCAGACGAAGTGATATATGGTAAAAGCTATATTGCCTGAACCCTAGACGGATGTGCGTTGGGTGCGCCATTACTTACGATAGCTAATAAGTAGTGAGAATGAAATAGCATTATAACGCCGGAATAACGCTATAGCAAGGTTCATTCTACAATTCAACGTTCACGTTTCGTTGAAAAACGTCGAAAGGGGTACCTACGTATCACGCATCTAAAATGATATCATATGTGGGGATTACCTACGTGCTGACATAGCATATGGTAACGGAGTCTCCGTAGTACTCAACGTTTGCTCGTAATGAGTTTAGCATGGGGAAGGGAGATAGGTGACGAAGAAAGTATGTATAAAACTTTACTAACGTTTCGCATAAAACGTATGTCATTTTTTATGTATTACAACGAAAAACGCATTTTGAAAAGGAACTGTACATTTTATGATAAAGAAAAGACCAAAGTATAAAAGATATGACGTAATAGACCGACTAACGAATGAACGATTAAGTAAATTAGCTAGCAGGTTTCAATACGGTAACATATTTACGATGCATGCTAGCCCCCGAAAGGGACTGCAAAATAAAACAGAGGCAGACATCATTAAAACTTACAACAAGGAATTGATTAAAATAGCTATTCAATGTGTAGAAATGAAACAGTTTAATCGATTATATAAATTGCGTTATTTAGCAGAGAAAAGTTGTATATTAACGATTGCTACGAAGAGAAAAGCGACGTATAAACAAACTGTAAGACGACTACGACGGCTTCAACAAGGAAGGTTAACAGTTATAAACAACTACGGACGAACAAAACGAAAGTTTGTTTCGTTCATTCGTTGGCAACAATTACGTAACCTTCGTAACAAATATCGTAATAGATCGTATCCATTACGTCGTCATCAGTAAAACATACTGCGTTCGTTGCCGGCGAGCCGTATACGTTGAAAAGCGTACGTACGGTTCTGAGGGGGGAATTGTATCCTACCCTACGATCCATCACCGTCAAGGGAAGATATACAAGTAACGAGACGGTTAGTAGAAGCGGGCAAAATTATGGGAATAGAACTGTTAGATCATTTAATTATTGGAAACGGTTCTTTCGTTTCGTTAAAAGAAGAAGGCTATTTGTAACTATAAAGATCATGTAATGTATAGCAGTCACTTTTTAATAAGGAAAAGCTCCACAAATATATTGTACAACTACACGGTAAATTTCTTCATATTCATTAGAAATCCTATCATTTTTTTGTTTTTTTTCGTATAATAAAGATTAGTGATTATGGAGAAGCGCCATTTTCCTCATTTTCCAATGAAAGTGGCGCTTTGTTAACGTTAAAGATCATGAGTAACGTACACGTAGTCCATTCGATATAAATGAATAACATCGACGAATTTTCAAAGAGGAAAGGGAGATATTCTTGTCATTTTTACGATTCTCACAAGATTTAGGCATAGACTTAGGAACAGCGAACACATTAGTTTTTATAAAAAACAAAGGGGTCGTAGTTAGTGAACCATCTGTTGTAGCAATAAATAATGAAACTGGAGAAATAACAGCTGTCGGTAATGAGGCACGTAATATGATCGGGCGAACGCCCGGATCAGTGACAGTCGTTATGCCAATGCGTGATGGCGTCATCGCCGATTTTGATACGACTGCAACGATGATGAAATATTACATAAATAAAGCGCGCGGTCGTCGGAGTTTCGGTGCAAAACCGAACGTCGTCGTCTGTGTTCCATCGGGTATTACGAAAGTGGAGGAACGTGCTGTCATCGATGCGACGAAAATGGCTGGAGCAAAGGATGTCTTTCCAATTGCAGAGCCATTTGCTGCGGCAATCGGGGCAGATCTTCCTGTATGGGAACCGACAGGAAGTATGGTCGTTGATATAGGTGGTGGGACGACGGAAGTAGCAGTTATTTCTCTCGGCGGTATCGTTACGAGCCGTTCGATTCGTGTCGCTGGTAACAACATGGATGAAGCAATAACGAATTATATTAGACAAGAGTATAGTTTAATGATCGGTGAACGGACTGCAGAACAGATTAAGGTGGAAGTCGGTTCCGCATGTAAAACGGACTCACCTGAACAAATGGATATTCGTGGCCGTAATTTGATTAATGGATTACCTGAAACGATTACGATTAATGGAAATGAAATCGCGGAAGCACTTTCGGAGTCGATTGAAAAAATAATCGCTGCAGTAAAAACAACGTTAGAAAAAACCCCACCTGAGTTATCTGCTGATGTAATGAATCGCGGAATCGTTTTAACAGGTGGTGGTGCTTTGTTAAAACAAATCGACAAAGTGTTAAGTGATGAGACTGATATTCCTGTTTTTATTACAGATAGCCCGCTAGAGAGCGTTGCGATTGGTACAGGAAAGTCGTTAGATTATATTCAACATTTACGTAACCAACCGAATGTAGCATCCCGCCCAACGATTGATTAAGTAGGTGTCTTTATGTCTTTTTTTCGAAGAAAATCATTGTTTGTACTACTTATAGGTTTGATCGCTTTAGTCGTTTTAATCGGCTATTCAAACTCGAACAGGGCAGAAGTTTCCAAACCTGAACAAATTGTCATCGATGCAGTCGGTTGGTTACAATATATTGCAAAGCAACCGGTTGCATTCATACAATCGATTACTGAAACTGTTCATGATATAAAAAATACGTACGAAGAAAATCGTCTTCTACGTGAAAAGTTAGCAGAATACAAAACGTTAATTTATGAAAACCAAGAAATAGTGAAAGAAAATGAAGAGCTTCGCAAATTATTAGAAGTGACGAATAGCCCTCGCGACTTTGATCCAATTATAGCGAATGTTGTGTCGCGGTCCCCTGAACGTTGGTTAGATCAAGTGACGATTAACCGCGGTTCACAACATGGTGTGAAAAAAAATATGGCTGTTATTACAGCGGACGGAATGGTCGGAAAAATACAAACGGTTGCGACAACAACGTCAACCGTTCAATTACTAACTGGATTTGATCAGCTTAATCGGATTTCTGCAACAATATCACGAAAAGATAGTGATAATATTTTCGGTTTGATTGAAGGATATGATAGTGAGAAAGAAGCGCTCATTTTTCGTATTATTGAACAATCAGATAAAGATGTAAAAAAAGACGAATTAGTCGTTTCATCTAACATGGGTGGACTTTATCCTTCAGGTCTACCGATCGGGACGATAGAAGAAATTGAACCGGACCAATTTGGTTTAACTCAAACTGCATACGTAAAACCAGCGGCAAATATTTACGAGTTGAATGAAGTAATCGTCGTTGATCGTTTACTTAAGACAAACGATGAGCAGGAAGAAGCTGAGGAAGAACAATGATCATTCGTCTTTTATTACCATTAATTGCTTTTTTATTATTAATATTAGAGGGAGTTGCGATCGACTTATTACCGTCGTTCATTACGTCACAAGAACTGTTAATCGTCCCGCATTGGGTATTTATTTTTTTATTGTTAATTAATTTATTTTATGATACGAACGAAACATATCATTCAATTGCATACGGATTGCTATTTGGATTGTTAATCGACATCGTCTATACCGATTTATTAGGTGTATATATGTTCATCTATCCTTTTGCTCTTTATATTATCCATTTTATGAAACGGATTTTGCAGACGAATTTTCTCATGTCGATTGTTATATTAATCGTTAGTTTAGTCGTTGTTGAACTGTCGATTTATTTTATATATTTGTTAACAGGAATGATAAGTTCGCCAATTTCATTCTTTCTCTTAAAAAGGCTTCTCCCGACGATTATAGCGAACGTACTATTTATCGTTCCAATTTACGTAATGTTCGTTAGACGGCTCAATAAATGGAGTCGAGTTCGTTTTGACACATTGCAATAGCGCATGGGATGAAATGGACACGAAAATCGTCGTGAGTTACAAGTGGCGAGGTGGAATTATTGACAGAAGAGAACAATCAGTTAGTGATAATAAAAGGGACGAAAGAAGGATTAATTTTTCATTTGCACGATGATTGCTCATTTCGTTCCCTTATCGAAGAACTGACACTAAAATTAAATGAACAGTATCCGAATGCTGATGCAGAACGGAAAGTCGATGTTGTCGTAAAACTCGGTCATCGTTATTTAACTGAGGAAAGAAAACGAGCGATGCAACAGTTAATCGAAAAAGATAAACGGTTTCGTCTCGTACGTTATGAAGCCGAAGTAATCGATAAGAAAACAGCAACAGAATGGCTAGAAGAAACGGAAGTAAAACGAGTAAAGCAAATCGTTCGATCTGGGCAAGTCGTTCAAGTGAAAGGTGATCTACTTCTGATCGGTGATGTCAATCCAGGTGGACAAGTACGTGCTACTGGAAATATATACATATTAGGGAAGTTGAGCGGCATTGCACACGCTGGTATAGATGGTGATGAGCAGGCTGTGATCGTAGCTTCATATATGGACCCGATGCAACTTCGAATTGCAAACTATATAAGTAGATCTCCAGATTACGAGACAGAAGGTCTTTATATGGAATGTGGTTATTTAGATAAAGAGTCTGATAAGATCATTATCGACCGTTTACAAGTTCTACCTTATATACGGAAACGATTTCAAGAAGTTGAAAGGAGAATAAATAAATGAGTGAAGCGATCGTGATCACTTCCGGTAAAGGTGGTGTCGGTAAAACGACGACGACCGCAAATATAGGTACTGCACTCGCTTTAATGGATAAAAAAGTATGTTTAATTGATACGGATATCGGTTTACGAAATTTAGACGTCATGATGGGATTAGAAAATCGTATTATTTATGATATTGTTGATGTTATTGAAGGACGTTGTAACGTACAACAAGCACTCATTCAGGATAAACGATTTTCGTCTCTGTCTTTACTACCAGCGGCGCAAACACATGATAAATCAGCCGTTACGAAAGATGGAATGATTGCTATCGTAACTGAACTAAAACAACAATATGACTATATTATTATCGATTGTCCCGCTGGTATTGAACAAGGTTTCGAAAATGCTATTGCTGGTGCAGATAAAGCGATCGTCGTCACTACACCAGAAAAATCGAGTGTACGCGATGCAGATCGAATTATCGGACTCATCGAACAACATGAAATGGAAAGACCTCGTTTAATAATTAACCGTATTCGCAATCATATGATGAAAGAAGGCGACATGCTCGATATCGATGATATCGTACAAATTTTATCTATCGACTTACTCGGTATCGTCATAGATAGTGATGATGTCATTAAAGCAGCAAATAGCGGTGAACCTGTCGCATTTCAACCGAACAACAAGGCATCGATTGCTTATCGCAACATCGCTCGTCGAATTTTAGGTGAGACAGTACCGTTACAAACATTAGAAGAAGAGTCAGGCGTATTTTCAAAAATGAGGAAATTTTTCGGTTTACAAAAGAAATAAATGATATATGATTCAATTGTATCTGTATACAAATGATCGTACCTCATAGCGGATGGAATGAATAATAATTTTCGTTCCATCCGCTTTTCATCATGAAAGGCTTTTTAATTGCAACCATGTAGACTGTTTCGCTCATAACATGTCCACACCGTTCATACAATGAATACAAATACGTAATAAAGGATGAACGGTGATGAATCATGGTCTCGATAAAGTACGCAATGCGATTAAAGAGCGAAAAAAGAGAAAAATAAATGAATCAAATCGAAAAAAAGAGCACACTACTATTCCTAATGTGCTTTCAGATGAAGAAAAATATGGTTTTTATTCGCTACCAGCTTATGAAATTGAAGCCGAAACAAAGAAGTCTCCCCGTACTTTCCGGCTTTATCCAACGGCATTTAAGTTGTTATTATCGTGTCTTTTATTTATCGGGTCAGCGATTATGTTAAATGGAAATGTTTCCGATAAACTAGCACCGTTAAAGAAAGTTGTCTACGATATGCATGAAGTAGAATTTCCCTTTGCTAAAGTATACGATTGGTACGTGATGACGTTTGGAGCACCGTTTGCTTTTGAAGAGCCGATGAACGAAGCGGTATCGACAGGTACGACATTACCAATTGGCGGACACGTAGTAGAAACGTTTGCGATGAATGGAAAAGGGATACTTATTTCTCCTGAACAACGTGAACACGTAGTTGCTGTGAATAGAGGAATCGTCATTTTTCGTGGTAATGATCGCCATACAAATAAAACGGTCGTTATTCAACATCCGGACGGAACGAACAGTACGTACGGACATTTATCGACGATCGATGTTCATTTGTATGAAAATATCGATGCACAAAGTCCAATCGGAACGTTTAACCCGACAGAAGAAAATGAACTATTTTATTTTGCGATTGAAAAGGGACAAGAATATATAAATCCGGCAAAGGTGATTCCTGTTGACGATGTTCGCTAACTTTTTTAAACAGTTATCGTTTCATCCAACATTGTTTATTTTCTTAATGATCGCATTTTTAACAGGGACGTTCGTTCAATTGTTCCTTGTGTTTGCAATTGTGTTCATTCATGAACTCGGTCATTACGTAGCAGCGCGCATCGTTCGCTGGCGAATTAATAAAATGGTTCTGTGGATATTTGGCGGTATTTTGTATACGGATGAATATTATAATCAACCATTACGGGAAGAAATATTTGTCACTTTATTCGGACCATTGCAACATATATTTCTTTACGGTATCATCTATTTTTGCACTTATATTCCGTTCGTACCATCGACACTTGTGGAACAAGCTTTCTTTTTTAATACGGTTATATTACTTTTCAATTTATTACCAATTTATCCATTAGACGGTGGGAAACTACTATTTTATTTATTCGCGTATGTCTTTTCTTTCGTCTCCGCCTATCGAATAATGTTATATGTCACAATTTTTAATATCGTTATCTTCTGTTTCATCGTTTATATCACATTACCTTTTACGTTAAGTATTTATCTCGTCTCTCTTTTTTTGCTTATTGAATGTTATTTCACATGGAAAAATCGCACATATGCATTCATGCGCTTTCTACTAGGGCGTCATAAAATGAGTACTGAACTGATGGCAGCTCACCTTATTTTCGTGCGACAAGATGACAAGTTATATGATATAATGAGACGGTGGAAACGGTATCGTCAAAATGTCATCATCGTCCAAGAATCGTTAAAACAACTAACAGAAAAACAACTTTTACAATTATTCAAACATACACCAAATGTCCAAGCTAAAATAGGATCATTACTGAACAACTCAACATAATAAATAATCGGTGACTGTTGTTGACAAAAGAGGGTATCGTATGATATTATTTCAATGTTAAACTAATGTAGCACCATGCTACAACCGCACGGATCAGGTCGTTAAACTATGAACATGCATAGTACCTGTACGGCGAGTCTTAGTCATTAGGAGGTGCAAATAATGTACGCAATCATTGAAACTGGTGGAAAACAGATTAAGGTGACGGAAGGTCAAGAAATTTACATCGAAAAACTTGACGCAGACGTCGATGAAAAAGTGACGTTTGATAAAGTATTGTTCATCAGTGGGGACGATGTAAAAGTTGGTACACCTTACGTAGAAGGTGCAACGGTTGATGCGAAAGTAGAAAAGCAAGGCCGCCAACGTAAAATTACAGTTTTTAAATATAAGCCAAAGAAAAACTATAGCCGTAAACAAGGACATCGTCAACCATTTACGAAAGTAACGATTGAAAAGATTAATGCGTAAAAGGGTTACTTTATGATTACAGTAACTGTATATCGAAAAGATAAAAACGTACAAGCTTTCGAAATTAGCGGACACGCAAATAGTGGGCCGTACGGCTACGATCTCGTTTGTGCCGCTGTCTCCGCTGTATCATTCGGCGCTGTAAACGCCATTTTCGAAATGACAAATGTCTCACCAGAAGTAAAACAAAACGATGAAGGTGGATACTTGTACGTACAATTACCGTCAATTGGAGACAAAACGGAATTAGAACGAACGCAAACGATTATCGATACGATGCTCGTATCGTTACGGACGATCGAACGGGATTATCGTTCGTTTATACAAGTAAAAGATATAACTTAAGGAGGTGCCTCGTCATGTTATCATTAGATTTACAATTTTTCGCACAGAAAAAAGGTGCGGGTAGTACACGAAACGGTCGTGACTCTCATGCTAAACGTTTAGGTTCAAAACGCGCAGATGGACAGTTCGTTACAGGCGGATCGATTTTATATCGTCAACGAGGAACGAAAGTATATCCGGGAGATAATGTCGGCCGTGGAAAAGACGACACTCTATTTGCGAAAGTCGATGGAATTGTGAAGTTCGAAGCGTTCGGTCGCAATCGCAAGAAAGTAAGTGTCTATCCAGAAAGCCTAGAAGCATAAAAAACGTTGAAACTCCAATCATCTACTGGTTGGAGTTTTTGTTTTACGTATATATGTTGTACATTGCTTATAACAGAAATGTTTATAGCCTACAATAGATATGTGAAACGAGAAGGTTAATAGTGCTTCACTTTAGTAAATGGAGGTGAAACAATGTTTATCGATCAAGCTAACGTATATGTAAAAGGCGGAGATGGTGGAAATGGTATGATTGCTTTCCGTCGTGAAAAATACGTTCCAAAAGGTGGTCCCGCTGGTGGTGATGGAGGAAAAGGCGGAGACGTTATTTTTCGGGTAGACGAGGGATTAAATACGTTACTTCACTTTCGTTACAATCGTCATTTTAAAGCTGGGCACGGCGAAAATGGAATGAGTAAAGGAAAACATGGTAAAAATGCAGACCCATTCATCGTTGAAGTCCCACCAGGTACAGTCGTCTATGATGACGATACAGGGGAGGTCATTGCTGACCTTGTAAATAACGAGCAAGAGGCAGTCATTGTAAAAGGTGGTAAGGGCGGTCGTGGTAATATGCGTTTTACAACAGCGAGTAATCCTGCTCCGAACATTGCGGAAAACGGCGAACCTGGTGAGGAACGAAATATTCGTGTTGAATTAAAATTAATTGCCGATGTTGGGTTAATCGGGTTGCCGAATGTCGGCAAGTCTACGTTACTATCTGTCGTTAGCGCCGCAAAACCGAAAATAGCTAATTATCATTTTACGACGTTAGCACCGAATTTAGGTGTCGTTGCAACGGGAGATGAGCGTAGTTTCGTCATGGCAGACTTACCTGGTCTAATCGAGGGTGCTCATGAGGGTGTCGGATTAGGACATCAGTTTTTACGTCACGTTGAACGAACACGGCTACTCGTGCATGTCGTTGATATGGCGAATACAGAAGGGCGCAATCCGCTAGATGATTATGAAACAATTAATGAAGAGTTACATCAATACGATGAACATTTAGCGACAAAACGACAAATCATCGTCGCAAATAAAATGGACATGCCTGGTGCGGATGAGAATTTACGAGCTTTCCGCGAAGCACTCGCTGAAAGGATCGATATATATCCGATTTCAGCCCTAACAAAATCAGGAATCAATGAATTGAAGTACGCGATTGCAAATGCATTAGAGGAGATTCCGAAGGATACATCCCCATTAACAGAAAAGATTGTCTTTACGTATGAAGAAGAGAAGCCAGATTTTGAAATTAAACGTGCTGACGATGGATCCTTCGTCATATTAGGTGACAAAGTAGAAAGGTTATTTTTAATGACAGACTTTAGTACAGATGAAGGTGCGAAACGGTTTGCACGTCAAATGCGTCGTTTAGGGATCGATGATGCATTACGAGAAAAAGGGGCAACCGACGGAGATATTGTACGCTTACTAGATGTAGAATTTGAGTTTATTGATTAATAATGGCGCTCGTTGCTTTTGTAATGAAGCGCCATGAAGAAACAACGTACGTTTGTACTAGATGAGGGGGAACGTAATTGACAGCAAAAATAGGCTATTTAGGACCGAAAGGAACTTTTACAAAAGTTGCAGTAGACGTTGCATTTAACGGGAACAATAAAGTTGCCTTTAAAACGATCCCACAATGTATCGATGCCGTACATAATGGTAAGGTAGAAGTTGGAGTTGTTCCGATTGAAAATGCGATAGAGGGAACCGTTCACTTAACTTTAGATTATTTAGTACACCAAGTGCGTGTACCGATTGTTGCAGAAATTGTCGTCCCAATTAAACAAAACTTGCTCGCTCATCCACAGTTTACGGGAACACTTGATCATATTACGGAAGTGCATTCTCATCGTCATGCGATTGCACAATGTCAACAATATATTCACCGAAATATGCCGGATGCAACGATTCATTATACGAATTCAACAGGTAGTGCAGCAGAGATTGTTAGTAAAACGAAAAAACCGATCGCCGCAATCGGCAATAAATTAGCCGCAAAAGAATTTGGTTTACAAATTTTAAAGGAAAATATACACGATTATCCGAACAACCATACACGTTTTTTAGTCTTAACGAAAGATGAAAATCTCATCCGCATTCAACATCCAGTAAAACTTAAACGAACGAGCATTTTAGTAACGTTACCGGAAGACCGTGCAGGGGTACTCCATCAAGTGTTGTCTGCATTTGCTTGGCGAAAAATGAATTTGTCGAAAATTGAATCCCGTCCGATGAAAACAGGATTAGGAAACTACTTTTTTATCATTGATGTGGATGAGGAATACGATGACGTTCTCTTTCCAGGTGTACGTGGTGAATTGGAAGCACTCGGTTGTGAATTAACTGTATTAGGCTCATTTCCAGTGTATCAATTCGATGAGATATAATGAGCTCATATAACTAAAGTTTAGTCGATTCGTTCAACAAGGACAAACTAAGCGCATATGTTAGTAAGGAGACAGAAGCCTAACTAACGGAGAAAGGAGTTTGTTCTAGTTTGCGAATCCATATCGTTCAAAAAGGTGAGATTTTAGCACATATTGCTGAGAAGTATGGGGTTCATTTTGACGATTTGCGCCAAGCTAATCCCCAATTGTCGAGTCCGGATATGCTACTACCAGGAATGAAGATCAAAATTCCAGGTGAAGTTAAATCAGTTCGAAATGTACGTGATCAATCATCGTCTACAGAGAGTTCCGATGGAAGTAAGGAACAGAAAAAGCTACAAACAAACAGACACCTAGAACATGAAATGAATCATGCACATACAGCAGAGCGTCCACGAGCAGATGCGATCATTCCAGATGAAAAGCATCTATCATCGAATATACTTAACGAACAAACGCGTACTACACGATCTGGGCATGAAGCGATGAAAAGTGACGCAGGCAAAAACGAATATAAAAAACGGGCAGTGCGGATCAATCCGACCTTTGATGAAGTGAATGAAAAAATGAAAACCGTAAAAAACGAAAGTGAAAATTCTATGGGTAATAAAATTCCTTATGACGAACGACTATACAGTTCACCTCATCTTCACTATAACGAACAAATGAAGCAACAGCCGCATGTTCCAGCAATACCTGTACCGTACAATCGATGTTGTTGCTGTCTTCGTCAAATAGATTACCCGTATTACGGTCCGCCGATGAGACCGTGGCATCAACACTTTTATTATTAAACGGTCTTTAATACAAGAAAAATGTAAATAGATGTATAATAAGAAGAGAAGACGATATGTACGTATCGTCTTTTCCTAACTTATTATATCGAAAATTAAAAGGATGAGATTCGTGGAGAAAATAACGAAAACAATCGTCACATGGTTACGTGAACAAATAGAAAAATCACATACGAAAGGCCTCCTCGTCGGTGTTAGCGGAGGCTTAGATTCGGCTGTTGTCGCATTTTTAATACAACGAGCTTTACCTAATGATTCGTTAGGAGTAATTATGCCACTTAAAAGTAGTAAAAATGATATAACTCACGCTCAATCAGTTGTACAAGCTTGCAATATAAAGAATATGACAGTTGATTTAACGACTACGCATGACGTTTTGTTTCAGGAAATTAAACGAAACGTCCAAGATAATGATTGGAACGATGAAAAAGAGCAAATTGCTGATGCAAACTTACGTGCTCGGTTACGGATGAGTACATTATATACGATTGCGACGAATTACAATTATTTAGTCGTCGGAACAGATAATGCAGCAGAATGGTTTACGGGGTATTTTACGAAATATGGAGATGGCGGTGTCGATATCCAGCCAATTATCGATTTAACGAAAGGGGAAGTAGCGGAACTAGCTCGGTATTTAGGTGTACCAAATGAAGTAATCGAGAAAAAGCCGAGTGCTGATTTGTGGGTCGGGCAAACGGATGAAGCAGAACTTGGAACATCGTATACATATATCGATCTTTATTTACGGGGAGAAAAAATACCAGATAAAGATCGTAAAATTATCGAGTCACTTCACAAAAGGACGGAACACAAACGTCAAATAGCACCACAATTACGATTGAAACCGTAATGGAACTTTTAAAAACTCTTTCGAGTTTGGTATACTGATATGAGATTAAAGTAAGATACGTGTAAGGGGGAAGTAGGATGGCAGGTCATTCAAAGTGGCATAACATTCAACACCGAAAAGGTGCGCAAGATAAAAAGCGTGGAAAAATCTTTATGCAACATGCCCGGTTTATTTATACAGCGGCAAAAGAAGGGGGAGGCGACCCAGAGTTTAACCCACGTTTAAGAACAGCAATTGAGAAAGCCCGTGCCGATAATATGCCAAATGAAAATATCGAACGTGCGATCGCAAAGGCAACGGGTACGTTAGAAGGTGCAAAATATGAAGAGATTACGTATGAGGGATACGGACCGCACGGCATTGCCGTCATCGTCCATGCGTTAACAGATAATCGTAACCGAACAGCTGCTGAAGTAAGACATGCTTTTAGTAAAAACGGCGGTAATTTAGGAGAAACCGGATGTGTATCGTTCATGTTCGACCGCAAAGGATATATCGTTATTTTAGATGAAGCACGGGATATTGACGAAGATGAATTATCGTTAGCTGCAATCGATGTTGGAGCAGAAGATATTGAATATGAAGACGGAGTGTATGAAATTTATACAGATCCACAAGAGTTTGAACGAGTACGTGCCGGAATAGAAGAAGCTGGTTATACGATTGAAGAGGCGGAAATAACATTAATACCGCAAAACTTCACTGAATTACCAGAAGATGAACAAGATGAGGTTGTACAACTTATCGATCAATTGGAAGAGACAGAAGACGTACAAGATGTACACCACAATTTACTAATTTCAAGAACATAAGAGGCGAAAAAATAGATGATAGCGTATATAAAAGGTGTTGTGACAGCGATCAATGAAGAATCAATCGTCATAGAAGCGAACAAAATCGGTTATGAAATCGTATGTCCTGATCCGTTTTACTACCAACGTTTCATGCAAAAAGAGCTACTTATTCATACGTATTTTCACGTTCGGGACGATGCGCAAATGTTATATGGTTTTAAAGAAGAAGACGAAAAGTTTTTATTTATGAAATTAATATCTGTATCGGGCATCGGACCGAAAAGTGCCATATCGATATTAAGTGCCATTCACGTTCCTGACTTTATTGCCGCGGTTGAAAATGAGGATGAAAAGTTTTTAACACAGTTCCCAGGCGTTGGAAAGAAGACGGCACGACAAATTATATTAGATTTAAAAGGAAAATTATCTGGATTTTTAACTGTCCAGCAGCAAGAAAAGGTGCATAAGCAACCTGCAAATGAATCATTTAATGAAGCGAAAGAGGCATTACTCGCTTTAGGTTATACGGATCGTGAAATTGCGCAAATAATGCCACAACTTGCTAGAAAACAAGATGTGGAAACAGATGAAATGGTCCGTCAAGCGTTACAACTCCTGATGAAAAATTAATGAATAGAACGGTGAGGATGAGCGATGGAAGAACGAATCGTAACGGGTGAAGAACATGAAGACGATAGTGCGGTTGAATTAAGTTTACGCCCAACGAATTTAAAAGAATATATCGGTCAACATAAAGTAAAAGAAAACTTACATATTTTCATCCAAGCTGCTAAAATGCGCAATGAAGCATTAGATCACGTTCTTTTGTATGGTCCACCCGGTCTTGGGAAAACGACGTTAGCAGCGATTATTGCGGAGGAAATGGGTGTTGAATTTCGCTCCACGTCGGGACCAGCAATTGAACGTTCAGGTGATCTAGCAGCAATATTATCTTCTTTAGAACCAGGCGATGTACTTTTTATCGATGAAGTACATCGAATCCCCCGTTCTGTCGAAGAAGTATTGTATCCAGCAATGGAAGACTACTTTTTAGATATCGTCATCGGCAGTGGTCCAACAGCGCGATCGGTGCGCATTGATTTACCACCATTTACACTCGTTGGTGCAACGACACGAGCTGGATTATTAACGGCACCGTTACGTGACCGTTTCGGTGTTTTAAGTAGATTAGAGTTTTATGACACAGCTGATCTTTGTCATATCGTCGAAAGAACTGCATCGATTTTTAACGTGACAATTACAAAAGATGCAGCAATAGAAATCGCTGTACGATCCAGAGGTACACCGCGCATTGCGAATCGTCTTTTACGACGTATTCGCGATATTTCACAAGTGAAAGGTGAAAATGAAATTTCATTACAAACGACGAAAGAAGCGCTCGAGATGTTACAAGTAGATGACGTCGGTTTAGACCATATTGATCATAAATTATTACTTGGAATTATAGAAGACTTTAACGGCGGGCCAGTGGGATTAGATACAATTGCAGCGACGATTGGTGAAGAAGCACAAACGATCGAAGATGTGTACGAGCCGTATTTACTGCAAATCGGTTTCATCCAACGGACACCACGTGGTCGAGTAGCGACGGAAAAAGCATTTGCACATTTTGGTATAAAGAGGGGATAAAAGATGCATATGCCGATTGGAAAAATGTTTTTACTTCTCGGTATCATCTTTATTGTGATCGGATTACTTTGGACATTTATTGGAAAATTGCCAGGTGATATTAGTTTTAAAAAAGGAAATGTTTCCTTCCATTTTCCCATCATGACATCGATTGT
>DATGRY010000025.1:0-9104 GCA_035303165.1 Pseudogracilibacillus sp. | reverse complement strand
ATTAGAAGATGACGATTATGTCTTTTTAAACAATGATGGATCAATGAATTATTATAAAGAACTTTTGTCAAATGCCATTAGTCGTATCTATCGGAATATGAAAAAAGATAATGTAAAAATTAATACCATTACTGGTCATGGATTCAGACATACACATGCAACTATTTTATTAAGTCAGGGGGTTCCGGTTAAAACTGTTGCCGATCGGCTAGGTAATACGCCGGAAACTTTACTGGAAACATACGCTCATACCTTTGAAGAATTAGAGGAAAAAGCTGTTACTGTTTTCAGTAAATCACTGCAAACTGTGACAAATTCTGTGGCAGAAAAATAAAATATTACCTGTAATCGTTGGTACTATAAGCATTGGGGACATCTATTGTTTTACTCCCCCTGTAAGCAAAGCGATAATCGCTTTGCTCTTTTTTTGGGCTTTTTTCATGTAGCAAGCAGCAGGACGTTATTCGTATATCCGTATTTATCGTCTTTTTCCCTTTCTTTCTATATAATGAGGATAAACATATCCACAATAGAGGGGGAGTAATATGGCACAGTTTACGGAAATAGTTAATCGAACGGGGACTCGTTCTTTTAAATGGGATCAGAGAAAAGCAATTTTCCAGACAGAAGATGTCTTACCGATGTGGGTAGCTGATATGGATTTTCGTGCACCTAATGCAGTAAACGAAGCGTTAAAAGAACGTGCCGAACATGGCATATACGGATATACTGTAATCGACGATGAAATAAAAAAGTGTGTTACAGATTGGGTGCAATATAAACATAATTGGTCGATCGACATAAGTTCACTTTCTTTTAGCCCTGGTGTCATTACGAGTTTACATACAGCAATCCAACAATTTACGAATGAAGGCGACAGGATCGTCATTCAAACGCCAGTCTACACACCGTTTTTCAATTTAATTCGCCAAAGTAACCGGGAAGTTGCTGAAAGTCCACTCACGTACGATGGGGACAAATATGGAATCGATTTTTCTGCTTTTGAAAACATATTAAAAACGGGTGTAAAAGCATTTATTTTTTGTTCCCCGCACAACCCTGTCGGTAGAGTATGGACGAAAGAAGAATTGACAGAAATCGTTCGTCTCTGTGAACAGTATGATGTGCTCATTTTCTCCGACGAAATTCATGCTGATCTCGTCTTTCACACGCACAGACATATTCCGATTGCATCGATCTCAGAAGAAGCGGCACAACGAACGATAACGTTTATGTCACCGACAAAAACATTTAATTTAGCGGGTTTACAAGCTTCTTTCATCGTTACATTAAATGAAAAAATGAAACGAGCACTCGATACCGAATTAGGACAGCGTGGGTTTAATATGTTAAATACGATGGGTGTCATAGCATTGGAAGCTGCTTATAAGCACGGAGCTTCGTGGTTAGAAGAATTAATGGACGTAATCGAACGAAATAAACAGTACGTCGTCGATGAACTGGAAACGGGAACGAATGGAAAAGTGCGCGTCGTCGATTCGGAAGCGACATATTTATTATGGCTCGATTGTCACAACTTACAATTAGATGACTCTTCCTTACAATCTTTTTTCATTGAAAAGGCAAAAGTTGGCTTAAATGCTGGTGTCAGTTATGGGAAAGATGGCAAACAATTTATGCGCATGAATATCGCTTGTCCACAACAAACTGTCGAAGACGGAGTGCAGCGCATTATCCGAGCTGTACAACAGCATAGTTAATATAGCAGTTTTAAAAAACGAGTGAAGTACTATCGATAAGTACCTCGCTCGTTTTCATTTACTTTTCTTTTTTCTCATGCACTGGTTTCTCGATGACACCACAAATAATACGTTCACCAGAATCACCACTAATTTGCGTCATCCCATCATCTTGTTTACTCGTTATAATGATGGATGTGCCACTGCGTGATTTGAGCGAGTTTTTCCCAGTTTTTAATGTCGCTTTTTCAATGAGTAGTTCTTCTTTCGCCTCTCCTTCATCGTCCGCTTCCATATTCGGCAAGTCACCGAGATGGTGCCCTTTCGGATGAAGTAAACCGTGTTTTTTCTTCTCCGGATTCAAATGATTACCTGCTGATTCGAAATCCGGCGGTTCACAAACTCCGTTTTCGTGTATATGGACGCCATGAAAGCCAGGTGTCAACCCTTTAACGTCGAGTTCTACTTTCACACCTTTAGGATCTTCTGAAAATGTTGCTGTTCCGACGTTGTCCCCCTCACGATTATGTAATTCGACCGTCTCTGATGTATTAACATCTTTTGTAAAACGGCAACCCGCCAGTAAAACAACGAAAATAAGAGAAATAATTAAAAAATGCATTCGTCCCATAAACGTCCGCTCCCTTTCTCCATCTTTCCGTAGTATGTGAAGAAAGAGAAGTTTTACACATAAAAAAACTTCCACTATTGGAAGTTTTCAAAATGAACTAACGCTCTTGCTTATCGTCTTTTTTCGGGAAGCGTTCCGATATATTATATTTTTCTTCGAAATAAGCTTCTTCTTTTTTCGACTTTTTATAAAATAAATACATCGCTGCAAGTGCACCGATCATAAAAATGACGACAGTTATAAATGCGGGAATATATTCCGTTTTATCTTCCGGGAAATAAAGAAATTCCATAAACACTTTACATCACGTCCTTTAACAGTATTATAACAGAATATTTTATTGTACAATAAATAGTAGTGTTTATTCGTAAATTTGTTATATATTTGTCACAATGAAAGAAAGACTTAAAAGGAGACATGCGCATATGGTACAAGTAAACGATATCGTCAAAGCACGGTACAATTCCGGTGAATACATCGGGCGTGTACTAGAGGAGCGTGGTAATTTTCTTCTCGTTGAAGTATTAGCCGTTCTTGAACATCCGCAACAAGGTGATTTACACCATTTAGGCGAAGTGGACGGTGTTGCGTTCCATGAACGTAAAGCACTTGCTTACCGTGAAAAGTTTAATGCACGAAAACGAACGACAAAGCTCTACGAAGGCGACGTACCAACCTATGCCGAATCACTTAAAACTGCATTGAACACGTTAAAAAAACAATTAACTGAGCGTAATGACGAATTCGGTGAACTTTCTTTATCGAGAATTAGCGATTTAGAAAAAGATTTTTACAATAAAATTTTTGAAGAATAGGAGAATGAAACGATGAGTATTCATATCGGTGCAAAAAAAGGTGACATTGCAGATACGATTTTAATGCCAGGTGATCCTTTACGAGCGAAATATATCGCTGAAAACTTTTTAGAAGATGTTATTCAATATAACGAAGTACGAGGCATGCTCGGATTTACTGGTACGTACAAAGGAAAACGAATTTCCGTACAAGGTTCTGGTATGGGGGTTCCGTCCATTTCGATTTATTTAAATGAATTGATGAGCGAATACGACGTGCAAACGTTTATTCGCGTCGGTACGTGCGGTGCGATGCAAGAACATATTAACGTACGTGACATTATTTTAGCACAAGGTGCATCGACAGATTCACAAGTAAATCGCCTCGTCTTTAACGGTATTGACTATGCGCCCCTTGCCGACTTTGATCTGTTACATAAAGCGTATACGACAGCGAAAGAAAAAGCCATTACCCCTCATGTCGGCAACGTCTTTACGAGCGATGTGTTTTACCGCGATAATGCTGAGGAAGTAAATGAACTACTTACACGATACAACGTCCTTGCTGTTGAAATGGAGACGACGGCTCTCTATACACTTGCAGCAAAGTTTAACCGTAAAGCACTTTCCATTTTAACTGTATCAGACCACGTCATTACAGGAGAGTTAACTTCCTCCGAAGAACGAGAAACGTCATTTTTAACGATGATGGAATTAGCATTAGATACAGTTTTATAAAAATGTGTCATATAGAAAGGAGCGGCTACAACGAATACGTAACCGCTCCACTTTACTTGTTAACGAATTTGTTCACGAAATACTTGCAACGCTTCATCTTCGTTTAACGTCTGTAAATCTACTTCCGTCACATTACCATTACCCTCTTTAACGACGTACACATCAACTTCTTTTTTTCCCCACTCATCATACACTTGTTCAATCGTATCAAAATAAAGGTCGATTTTATCACCCTTAATCGCTCCACCTATATCTGCAACGACTCCGTATCCGTATCCCGGAATGTACAGAATCGTCCCGAGTGGGAATATGTTTAAATCAGCTGCAATCGTCGAATATAAATCACGTCTTACTTCGACACCCGAATACGTAATTCCATACTGCGGATGACCAGGAGATTTTCCTGTCGATTCCACACCAGCCGTATATCCTGTAGCGACGACTCGCTTCTTTGGATATTGCGAAAAATCAATCGCCTCTTCCAACGTTTTCGGTCCATCAATTTGTTCACTAGAAATATATTTTTTCCGCTCTAATTTATTTTTGAAAGTTTTTTTCGGTACATACGAATCGACCTCATTTACGCGAGGCAATTTGTGTACATCTGTAGCCGTGACGGACTCATACGCATATACTTTTTTCACATCGACAAATGTCATATTTCCTAACGTACTCAACGTCACATAAAGGGCAACGATAAACAATAGAAACAAGACAACTTTTTCAACAAAAAATCGAATAGACATCGTTATAACACCTCTTACGATGCCATCTTTTCCTAATTCATGAACTTTTATGCATCTTTATATAAAAAAAGTTTGGCATTGTTTCAGAAACGTAGCAATCGAAGAACATATGGATGGAGACAGTTTTTAAAAAACTGTCGCATTACTACGGGGGAACGTCATCTTTTATTACGAGCGTACTCGCATGCTGCTTTTTGACTGTCCATCTATGTATAGAAAAAAACTGACGAACGCAAAGTTTTCGCGTTGTCAGTTTCTCTTTCGTAATAATTTTTATTAAAACATTTGGTACCCGCTTCGACGTAAAAATATAATGACGACTCCTGAAACGATCGTACCTAATAGACCAGACGAAAAAATAATGATCTCGGTAAACGGTAGACTTATAATTTGCTGAAACGTTTCGGAAAACGCTATACCTGGTTTTGTAAAAAACTCTGAAAAACGATTGTTACTAATGAGAAAAATGATGACGAATGGATAAAGAACGGTCATGAGCCACGTACGCCGTAACAACATATTTAAAATAAAAGCGATACCGAAAAAGATAACGAAGTATAAAATAATTGCTAGTACTAACTGTATCAACTATTTTGCTCCTTTCATTTATAGCAACGATAATAAAACGTCTGTACAGCTAAATAACTAACTGTATTATATTTTATCGGTACCGTTTTTAAAAGCAAAGTCTCCTATTTCCTTTAAATCGTTCACATTATCCATAGGCAAATCGGTATAAACGTTCTTTTATCAGAAAACACTTGGATGCTTTTTCGCCTGCCAATATGGACAAGGCCACGTAGTGTGAAACACTCAAGTACTTTTACGCAAAACTGTAGACATAATTTTACGTGGCATGCAACACTCGAACACATTTATACAGAGCTGTAGAGGCAAAACTACACAGCGTGAAACACTCGAAATTTTTCATGAACATGTAGAGGATAACGCGACAGATCGGAAACACTGATAAGTTTTTACATAAATAGTATAGAGGGGGCACGTAATGCGAAACACTCGCGTACTTTTAGACAAAACTGTAGAGGCGAACAGGCAAACAAAATCAATGGTGGCGGATTGACTAGTAACTTTATTTCCCACTCGGCAAAGTTATTATAAAATACGACAACGACGATGTCAGCCAGATCATGCGAGTGATTGTATAAAAAAAGAGAAGCAGCCTATACGGTGAATCCAATAAAAAACGTGAGGCATAGCTCACGTTTTCATATCGTCTTTTATGCAGCGGCGGAGCGTATCGCTACTCGCCGGATGACGTAATACCGAATAAGTTGACTACATAGAGCAAGAATTAAAAAGATACCACTTAAAAGCAATAACCCGTTTATATTCGAAATGACGTTCTCTCCGCCATAAATGAGTGTAAAATAACTATTCACTCCGTATGTCGCCGGAAAAACGATACCGATTTTTTCATAAAATAGAGATAACAGTTCTCGTGGAACGATTGCACCGGAACTTACAAGTTGAATCGCTGTAAAGACGATATTAAACACCATCCCGCTATTACCGAGTAACATAACGAAAATTTGCGATAGCGCTAGAAAACTAAACATTAATGTCGCCTGTACTCCCCATAAAACGAAAAACGGTGCATTCATTTCAACGTGGAAAACGGACATTAAGACTACTGTAAGTAAAGAAATTGTAAGTGATACGAACAAATTAATTAGTTGTCTTACAGCAAATAACGAGATTGGGTTGTAGTGATCTTGAAAGGATGTTTCAGCAAGTTGTAACTGTTGACTAACGAGCATGGCGCCGATATACGATGCTAATACGATTAAGAGCGGAATCATTGTGTAAAGGAAACCGTCCCGTTCGTTCACTTTTAAAATCGTTGCATCATTTTGTAAAACGTTACTTAATTCATGAACGAATGCGACGATTTCTGTTACCATTGTCCCCTCTATGATCCCGTTTTGCGCGAACGTACTTGCTGTTTCTGCAAACTCATCTGTCATGTTTTTTTCTATCACTGTTTTGAGTTGTTCATGCAGTTTTACAGCTGCTTGTTCCATCGTCTGCTTCGTCATTGCAGGTGTGCCTTGATCAATATAATAAGATACGTTTAGTTCTCCGCTCTGTTCAAGTGAAAGCGAAAAGTCTTCTTGTACATGGATGAGCATATTTATTTCTTTTTGTTCTAACGCTTGCTCACCTGAAGTTAGAGAAGAAAACGAAGTTACGTAAAACGGAATAGTACCCTCTAATTCCGTTGTAATCTGATTACCTAAAAGTGGATCCTCATTCGCAATTCCTATTGCAAACTGCTCTGTCCGTTCACTTACTCCATCGTATGCTGATAACCAAACGATGACGAAGATAAGTTGAAACATAACCGCCGCCAACATGCCGTACAACGTTTCTTTTCGTCTAACAAACGTACGTAATAATTTCACTTTCTTTTCCTCCCTTTATTGAGTGCAAGTACTTACTTTCACAATGCGTAAAAAATTAACGTAACGATTGAACAAATAATTCGACGTTACGTTCGATAAATGTGTCAAGTGGGTATAGATCGTCTGTTTGCATACGTGTTTGCAGCATAAAATAACCGAAATTCATAAAAATAAAGTTCGTCGCTGCCGCAATCGGATCGATTCGTTTTATCTTTTGTTTATCGATCATCGTTTTAAAATAAGAAACAAGGAGTGCAATATACGTTTCAGGAATCCGGTTCATCAATGCATCAAGTTCCGGAAAAGTACCTGCTTCTTTTATACTTAACAAAATAACGTGACGTTTTTTTTCAACTAATTGAAAATATTCACGGACTAACATTTTTAAATCCGTTTCGATATCCCACGTTATTTTTTTTCGGAATGTCTCCTCTAGTTCGGCAACATATCCATATTTTTCAACGATCGCCTCGACAATTCCTTTTTTACTACCGAAATGGCGAAAAATTGTCACTTCATTTACACCAGCACGATCAGCTATTTTTTTTGTCGTAGCCCCTCTATACCCTTTTTCATTTGCAAGTTCTAACGTTGCCTCCATAATTTTATCGCGCGTTGATTTGGTCAAATAAACATCCCCCAACATAGTATGCAAGTATTTACTTGCATATAATATAATGGATTTTTTTCTCTTTGTCAAATAGAAAAACTTCCTAACGAACTGTTAAGAAGTTTTATATGTTACGTATATAGAGATGAAGATTGTTTATTAGCAATCTCCTGGTGAACCTACATTTTCTTTCGTTCTAAACGACGTTCCACATCCGCAAGACACGATTGCGTTCGGGTTATTAATGCTAAAGCCGCCACCCATCATATTTTGTTTAAAATCTATTTCAGTATTTTCAATAATTGGTATATCTTGTTTAAAGATGACGACTGGAATATCATTAATTTCAAACTTTTCATCGAGTTCTTCGTTCATTTCTTCGTCAAATCCGATTGAATATGATAATCCACTGCAACCACCACCTTTGACACCAAAGCGAAGGAATACGTCATTAGGCTCATCTTCCATCATCAATTTAATTTGGTTTCGTGCACTATCTGTAATTTTAATCGCCATTTACTTTACCTCCTTCTCCATGAGCAATAATGCTTTAACTTACTTCTAGTATACAAACGACGATTGCTTCGTTCAACTTTTTGAATCGGTTACATCCTTTTATTTTCCCCTTCTCTTATTGTGTAGCTCTTTCATTTAGGTTATTTTTAAGGATGAATTAGTTTACAAAATGGCTATCAATCGATAAAATAAAGTTAAGATAACTAATTATCATTATCAATTAAGCTGTACATTTATTATATATGATGAACTTATGAAAGGGGAGTATGAAAATGGAATCGATGAAAGAACAAGTACAAGAAGTGTTAAGCAAACTCCGTCCATTTTTATTACGTGACGGTGGTGACGTGGAATTAGTTGACGTTGATGATGAAGGGATCGTTCAAATTCGATTAATGGGTGCTTGTGGAAACTGCCCGAGTTCTGCTATTACGTTAAAAGCGGGAATTGAGCGAGCGTTAACATCTGAAGTACCTGGAGTAAAAGAAATTGAACAAGTGTTTTAACTAACAGGAAAAAACGACAGACAATAATTGTCTGCCGTTTTTTATTTTACTGGTGTTAATGGTTCTTTCCCCTGAAACACGTTCAATATATTGTCTAAACAGAGTGTAAACATATTTTCTCGCGTCTCAATAGTAGCAGAACCGATATGAGGTAAAAGGACGACATTTTCTAACGTCGTAAATGGGTGTGTGGAGTCGATCGGTTCGTTTTTAAAAACGTCGAGCCCTGCCGCACGGATCACACGATTTTTAAGTGCATCATATAATGCTCGCTCATCGACGACACCCCCGCGTGAAATGTTAATGAAAATTCCGGAACGCTTCATTTTTTGAAAAGCATATTCGTCAAATAAATCTTCCGTCTCCTCTGTTAACGGGACGACCGAAACGACGTAATCAGATTGTTCGAGTAACTCATTGAAAGATACGTACGTCGCACC
>DATGRY010000024.1:0-5231 GCA_035303165.1 Pseudogracilibacillus sp. | reverse complement strand
CAGCTAAGAAGTAAAGTCGGTATCGTCTTCCAATATCCGGAACATCAACTATTTGAAGAGACGGTAGAAAAAGATATTGCGTTCGGCCCGACTAACTTCGGTGTGAAAGAGACGACGATCAAAGAGCGAATCGAAGTAGTTTTACCGAAAGTCGGCTTATCTAGCGACCTATTATCGCGGTCACCATTTGAGCTAAGTGGTGGTCAAATGCGTCGCGTTGCGATTGCCGGTATCCTCGTCAACCAACCGGAAGTATACGTATTAGACGAACCGACAGCGGGACTGGACCCACGCGGCCAAAAGGAAATAATGGAGATGTTTTATACGATTCATAAAGAAGAAAAAGCGACGATGGTATTAGTGACGCACGACATGGAACATGCGTTACAATATGCAGACTACGTCATTATTTTAAATAATGGTGAGAAGTATCTCGAAGGAAAGCCACATGATATCTTTATGCAACGGGAAGCGTTACAAAACGTGCAATTAGACGTACCAGAATCTGTTCAATTCATTCAACGCTTTAACGAACAGTTCGATGCGAACATACGAGTGACCGAAACGAATATTACGAACATCGCACAACATATAAAAGGCGCACTGTAAGGAGCTAATCACGCATGAACAACTCGATGATAATTGGGCAATTTGTTCCGGGGAATTCACTTATTCACCGCCTAGACCCACGGATGAAAATGATTATAATCTTTTTTTATGTCATCTTCGTTTTCTTTGCGAATAACGTCCTTAGCTATTCGCTTTTAAGCGCGTTTGTTATCCTTACGATTATAACGACACGGATTCCGTTACGTTTTATTTTACGAGGACTTATGCCAATATGGTTACTTATCGTATTTACGTTACTCATTCACTTTTTCTTAACGAAAGAAGGACCTGTCGTTATCGAAATTTTCGCGATAAAAATTCATCAAGGTGGAATCATTCAAGGTCTTGTCATATCGTTACGCTTTTGTTTACTTATCTTAATGACGTCACTGCTCACGTTAACGACGACACCAATCGAGATAACCGATGCGATTGAAAGTCTATTAAAACCGCTGAAAAAAGTAAAATTTCCGGTACACGAACTAGCTCTCATGATGTCCATTTCATTACGTTTCATTCCGACGCTCGTTCAAGAAACAGATAAAATATCGAAAGCACAAGCATCCCGCGGCGTCGACTTTCGCACTGGTCCAATTAAAGAGCGAATTAAATCGATTATCCCTCTACTCGTGCCACTCTTTGTCAGTGCTTTTAAACGAGCAGAGGAACTAGCGATGGCGATGGAGGCCCGTGGCTATCAAGGAGGAGAAGGTCGGACGAAACTGCGCGAACTTCGTTTTCAATTAATTGATTTCACGGTGCTAAGCCTATTTATATGCGTCGTTATTCTATTATTTATCGTTCGACATTAAAAAGGTGAGGTTCATGGAAAAACTTAAATGTACAATTAGTTATGACGGAACACACTTTTTCGGCTCACAAATCCAACCGAATAAACGAACGGTGCAAGGCGAAATCGAACGTGCGCTACAAAAGATGCACGATGGAAAACATATACGTATATATGCTTCTGGTAGAACGGATACGGGAGTTCATGCAAAAGGGCAAGTTTTTCATTTTGAAACGTACTTGTCTATCCCAGAGCGAAACTGGAAGAGAGCGCTCAATTCACTATTACCAGACGATATATACGTACATGAAGTAAAACGAGTTGCGGCAGATTTTCACGCACAATTTGATTGCGTTGCAAAAGAATACCGTTATTTCATTTTACAAAATAAAGAAAAGGACGTATTCCGAAGACATTTTACGTACCACTATCCATACGTACTTGATTTATCGCAGATGAAACGAGCATGTGAGCTTTTTCAAGGTACGCACGATTTCACCTCATTTTGTGCAGCAGGCTCCTCTGTAAAAGGTAGTAAAGTGCGCACACTTTATGAAGTCCGTGTTGAACAAAAAAAAGATGAAATAATGATTCTACTACGAGGAGATGGATTTTTATATAATATGGTTCGCATTATCGTCGGTGTTTTGTTAGATGTCGGTAACGGTCGATTAAAAGCGGACGATATTCCAGTTTTAATCGCTGCAAAGGATCGGGAAAAGGTTAGTAAAACTGCACCAGCAAATGGCCTTTTTTTATGGGACGTAATCTATGAAAGCTAAGACGATTTTGCTTGACAAAATGCACTGTAAAAGTGTATTATGGTCTTTGGCAAATTATTTCTAATCCATAATTAGCCCCGGAAACTAGTTATGTGAATATAGATGAAAATACGAAATTTGAAACATACTTTGGAGGGAAAAAGATGCGTACAACGTACATGGCTAACGACCAAACAGTTGAGCGCAAGTGGTTCGTAATCGACGCAGAAGGTGCACGATTAGGACGTCTTGCAAGCGAAGTTGCTACACTTTTACGTGGAAAGCACAAACCGACATACACGCCGCATGTTGATACAGGCGATCATGTCATTATTGTAAACGCAGAAAAAATCGAACTAACTGGAAACAAGTGGAGCGATAAAAAATACTACCGTCATTCAGGTTATCCAGGCGGATTAACAGAGCGTACAGCTGCAGAAATGCGCGATCGTCGCCCAGAGCAAATGATCGAACTTGCTGTTCGTGGTATGTTACCGAAAGGCTCACTCGGCCGTAAAATGTTTAAAAAATTGCATGTATATAGTGGACCAGAGCATAACAACGATGCTCAGAAACCAGAAACGTACGAACTGAAAGGGTAAAAGGAGGTAAAAGGCATTGTCACAAGTACAATATTATGGAACAGGTCGCCGTAAAACGTCCGTAGCACGTGTACGTTTAGTACCGGGATCTGGTAAAGTTACGATTAACAATCGCGATGCGGAAGAATACTTCCCATTTGATACACAACGTTTAATTTTAAAGCAACCACTCGTTGCTACTGAAACAGAAGGAACGTACGACGTCTTAGTAAACGTAAAAGGTGGAGGCTATACAGGACAAGCGGGTGCTATCCGTCACGGGATCGCTCGTGCACTTTTAGAAGCTGACCCAGAATACCGCAGCGTATTAAAGCGTGAAGGATTCTTAACACGTGATTCACGTATGAAAGAACGTGAAAAGTACGGATTCCGTGGAGCACGTCGTGCACCGCAGTTTTCGAAGCGTTAAACATATATTACCGCATATCAAACCCTTTCTCACTTTGGTGGGAGAGGGTTTTTTTCGTTTAAAAGAAACGAATAGGTGGTGTTTTGCCTTACTTGAAGCACTACATCAATTTTCCAAATCATTGTATTCAACTTATGCATGGACTGCCTGTGACATATATTTTATGTGAAGCACAAAGCGGGTAAAGTTTTATGACGAAATATAAGATTCTCACAAAGGGATGACCTGAATATGTACTGAACAGTTTGCCGCTTACTCTACTATTTAACATTTCTTAGGTTGTACCGATCTATATATCGAGGTGATTACCGTGATGATTCAACAAATAGAAACGAAAAATTCGACAATACACGCTCTTTATCAGTCAAGTGTGGAGGACCATAAGAGAACATCTAACGTTCCTCTTTCCCAAAAGGACAAAATAACGATCAGTAAGGAAAGTTTAGCAAAATTTCAAGCATCTTTAACATTAAGAACGGGAACAGACCAAGATGCACTGATCCAAAACTTTCGAACGTTCGTTGAAGAATATAACAGTCCTGAAGCGGTCGAACAAAGAAAACTCGAACAACTTGAAAAAGAACAAGCTTACAATCCTTTGACAGATGAGTTTAATTTACTAGTTAAAAGAAGTTTCCCGGAAAACACACTTCACCATACGATTCACGAGGCGATGGAAGGAAAAGTTAAAAACGCCTCGCTTTACGCTGCTGAACTAGCTGGATCGATTCGAAGCTCTATCTCAATGGCTCATAAAAGTATTGAAGAACGAGCTGCATATCGTGAAATGGCACTCAAACAGGCGGAATATGTTGCCGAAAACTTCTTTGATAACGAAGAAGAACGAGCCGCTTTTATGGATGAAATAAATAGATATTATGAAAATGATTTACTACGAGAAAAAGGCTATGTCGTTTTTGATAATAGTGACTTAGAGCCATTTAAACGTTATAGTAGTCCGCGTGATAACGGTAAGGTAAGTTATATGACTTTTGCTAGAGAGTATATGGATGAAGATACTTTTGAACGTTGGATCACCAATGAAGCAACAAAAGAAGAGATAGATAAATTCTTTAGGCAATTAGTAAGCAATCAAGAAAAATGGAGCAGAGAGATTATTGAGGAAGCCGAACTACATACACAACGAGTAGAAAAAGCGATTGCAAACGTGCAGGAAATGTTGGAATCATTCGTCTGGGTAGATGGACGTGTTATAGCAACAGGCGAAGAACAGCCAGATTATCTCGATGAATTAATCCAGTGGAATGAAAATATGTTAAATCTGTTTCTTTAATTTGTTATATAACTCAACCGATTTTATATCATATAAAGGCTCATTTTAAAGGTTAAGATGTTTGGATAGGTATAGAACATATATGCGTAATGCTTGGGAAAGAGGAGTTAGTATTCCACGACCACATTATCTAAGAGATTTAGCAGAAAAAAATAATAAAGACGAAAAATGGATTTTATACGGGGAAATAGAAGATTATGTACAAGATATATTAGACTATTTAGATTTATCTTCCGTAGTGACAGAAGATATGTTTAATGAAGTTATAGATATATTGAAAAAATCAAACTTTGAAGTTGGTGACTATAGTAAATTTGAGGAAGTTGCAAAACAGGTTATTGATAACTATGAAGAATTAATTAAAGAAGAAGAAAAAATATTTATTCCGTATATAAAACCCGAACGAATTGCATCTCAATATGACTTTTTAAAAAATCCACAAGTTCAACAAGAATATTTACCATTTCTAAATAATTTATTATCTGAAGAAAACATTTCTGATAACGGACCAATCATTTTGTTTCTTATTGATGCACTTTCAAGAACAAATGAGCCTACAAAGCGTTTACTCAAATTAGTTTTACGAGATATTAATTGGTTGGTAACGAATAATATCTTACTATTAGATAAAAGTGAACAAAGTGAAGAGCCTAAATATTACGGAGTAAAAGATTCTAGAGCACTAGATAGATTAGAACAACGAAAGTGGGAAGATATTGAAAATGAAGTAAACGAAAGAGTAAATAACATTGCATCTAGATTAAAA
>DATGRY010000023.1:0-40109 GCA_035303165.1 Pseudogracilibacillus sp. | reverse complement strand
CTTGTATCATGCAATACTTGGTCAGAGCCGTGTTCAGGCTCTTTTAACGGAGCACGGAAAGATTTTACGGATAACTCTTTAATTTCTTGAAACGAATATCCAGTTACAAACGTCCAATTGTCGTAGTTAGCATCGTATTCATCTCCATATTCTTTTAAAACTTCAGGTGTATCGTAGTCAGGATCGACGCTAAACGATACGAGATGTACGTCGAGATTTTGTTCCGCTAAATTCGTTTGTAGTTGTGCCATGTTCGATGTCATCGGCAAACAAACCGTTTCACAATTAGTAAAGATAAAGTCTGCGATCCACCACTTACCTTCTAAATCAGCTAATCCGAATGACTCGTCATGTTGTGATGTATACGTAAACGATGCAACGCTTTCTTTCATATTCGTTTCAATCGGTAAAGAATCACTACAAGCTGCTAAAAATAAAATACACATAGATGAAAGAGTAATAAACGCTTTTCTCACGTAGATGTTATCCTCCCTGTACAAAATGATTTATGTACTTTTCATGCGCTGAAAGACCGTTTCGATCGCTTTTGAAAACGAATATACACCTCCGCTAAATCCAGTAACGAATTTTTTAGCATCGACTTCATGTTGAAAACTTAGTACTTGTGGCTGACAACAACTGATATCGAGCGACGTATCCATCACATACGTAGCTAATTGTGCACTCAACGTCGTCTGTCTTAAAAAGTCGTAACAAATCGCTTGCACGACGTTTTCTTTCAATTCACGGTAGCGAAGTAAACCACAATGGGCGCAACATGTCATTTCATGGCGATCATTCGTTAAAATTAATTGAAAGCGCAATTGATAATTGATTGGACTGCTACAATACGTACAAATATGATCATTATGTACTTGTTGTTTTTCGATTAAAGAAACGCCACCGAACGACTTTTCGACGATGCCGGCATCGATTAACGGGACTAAGTCGCGGTGAATCGTCATTTCCGATACATTTAGCGAACTACTTAGTTCGGAAATCTTCATATTTTTTCGCTCACGGATCAGTTTTTCTATTTTTTGGCGCCGCTCTACCGGTAGCAAGCTGATCACCTCTCATATGTATCACAAAATAAATCATACTATAACAAAGTTTAACACAACGACTTATAGAGAGACATAGAAAAAACTCGAACGTTTCTTGACAATTTCGTGGCATGAAATACGAAAAAAAGCCTTAGTTAGCAACGAACATGTAGCCGAGCTAACAAGGCTTTTCTCATTGAATTATTCTACGATGATCCGACGTGGTTTTTCCTTTTTATCTTTCGGCAACGTAATCATTAACATACCATTTCTATTTTCTGCTCTAATATCATCAACGTTCACGTTGTCAGGCAATGCGAAAGAACGATAAAAAGAACCATAACTTTGTTCAACGACGTAAAGTTTGTTTTCTTCATCTTCTGTCTCTACTTCACGTCTCCGTTCTCCTTTTATCGTTAACGTATTGCCTGTCACCTCAATTTGTACATCTTGTGGATCGACACCAGGGATTTCAACCTCAACGACGTAGTCATTTCGTCTTTCTTCAATATTACACTTCGGTGTAAACGTATCACTTTGATTAAGAAACGAAGGGGTAGGTAAATCTTCAAAAAACTTCGAGAATAGATTATCCATTTCACCTTTTAATCGTTTAATTGGATGACTATCTTCACTCCATGGTTTCATCTGTCGCATATATCATTCTCCTTTCATTTCTTCACAGTATATACTTCCACAAAATTGCTCGTTTAAACGTCATTTAATCGAGAAAATGTTACAAAATTGGTACAGATGGAAGTTTATAGTATAAATATGACTATATTCATAAAAGTTGAATTTTATGTCTTTCGTTTTACAATGATAAGTGGATAATATACATAAATGGAGAGGAGAATGGAAGATGGCGAAAAAACAGTTTCAAGCAGAATCGAAACGGTTGCTTGAACTAATGATTAACGCAATTTATTCACAAAAAGAAGTATTTTTACGCGAGTTAATCTCGAATTCTAGTGACGCAATCGACAAAGTGTATTATAAAACATTAACAGATGAATCATTAACGTTTAATCGATCCGATTATTTCATAAAGATTATTCCGAACAAAGAAGAAAAGACGTTAACAATCGTTGATACAGGTATCGGGATGACTCGGGAAGAATTAGAAGAAAACTTAGGAACAATCGCAAAAAGTGGATCTTTAGCTTTTAAGCAAGAAACAGAAATGGAAGAAGATTACGACATTATTGGTCAATTCGGTGTCGGATTTTATGCTGCATTTATGGTTGCAGATAAAGTGACAGTTATAAGTAAAGCATTCGGTAGTGATGAAGCGTATAAATGGGAGTCGGAAGGTGCTGATGGTTACACGATTGAACCGGCGGAAAAGAAGTCGGTCGGAACAGAAATTACGTTAACGTTAAAAGACGATAGCGAGGACGAGTCTTACAGTGAATTTTTAGAAGAATATCGTTTACGAGAAATTATTAAAAAATATTCCGACTTTATTCGCTATCCGATTAAAATGGATGTCACGAAAAGTAAGCCAAAAGACGATGATAGCGATGAATATGTCGAATACGTGGAAGAAGAAACGATTAATAGTATGATTCCGATTTGGAAGAAAAATAGAAGAGAACTGACAGAAGAAGATTACGAGAACTTTTATCAAGAAAAGCATTACGGTTTCGACAAACCACTTACGTACATTCATACGAGTGTCGACGGAACAATTCGTTATCATGCAATTTTATACATTCCGGAGACAATGCCGTTTAATTATTACTCGGAAGAGTATGAAAAAGGGCTTGAGCTTTATGCAAATGGCGTTCTCATTATGAATAAATGTCCAGAGCTTTTGCCGGACTATTTCAGTTTTGTCAAAGGAATGGTTGATTCAGATGACTTATCACTTAATATTTCCCGGGAAATGTTACAACACGATCGACAATTAAAAATGATTGAACGGAATATTACGCGACGTATAAAGACGGAATTACAAAATATGATGAAAAACGATCGTGAAAAATACGAGAAGTTTTACAATGTCTTCGGTCGCCAACTAAAATATGGAGTATATAGCGATTTTGGTCAACATAAAGATGTGCTACAAGACTTGCTCTTATTTTATTCTTCAAAAGAGAAAAAACTCGTCAGCTTAAAAGAATATGTCGAACGAATGCCAGAGGATCAAAAATATATTTATTATGCAACCGGTGAATCAAATGAGCGTATTGAAAAGCTCCCACAAGCTGAACTCATTCGGGATAAAGGGTACGAAATGTTATATTTTACAGAAGACGTCGACGAATTTGCCATTCGTATGTTAGCGACATATGAAGAAAAAGAATTTAAAAACGTTTCGAGTGGTGATCTCGGTTTAGAGACGGATGAAGAAAAAGAAGCGGCTAAAAAAGAAACAGATGAGCATAAGCAATTGTTTAAGAAAATGAAAGATATTTTGCAAGATAATGTAACGGATGTGATCGCATCGAAACGACTTCGTTCACACCCAGTCTGCTTTTCCACTGAAGGTGATGTGTCGATTGAGATGGAAAAGGTACTTCAGCAAATGCCGGATGGACAAAGTGTAAAGGCTCAAAAAGTATTAGAAATTAATACAGATCACGAAGTATTTCAAGCATTAAAAAACGTATACGAAGCGGACGAAGAAAAGTTAAAACTATATACGAATTTACTTTACAATCAAGCGTTACTTATCGAAGGTTTACCGATTGAAGATCCAGTCTCGTTTACGAATGACATATGTAAAGTAATGGTATAAGTGTTGTCAATAGCATCGTGAGAGATTCACTGTTAGACGTAGTGAATCTCTTTTTCTATGAAAACGGGTGAACAAAATAAAGTAAGAAACGTCCATAAAAGGCACCCGCCGTGAAAACAATAGAGTTATATGGTAGATTAGGAATGATTGTATGAGAGAATATTGTAATGGGGCATGATTAAAAATGGAAAAGAAATACGATAAGCAGTTACATATACGAACAGTGGGATTACGTGAATGGCGGAACAACGATGCAAAAAAGTATAATCGATACGAGGCGACACCGTACGAAGCACTTGAAGTTTTATTAAATAGTTATAAAGCACCGGAAAATAGTAAACTAGTCGATTTCGGTAGCGGTCGTGGACGTGTAGCGTTTTTTTTTCACGATAAATTACACATACCTGTTACAGGAATCGAAGCGAATGATAAAACGTTTGAAGAAGCGTTAAAAAATAAAATGACATATCGCCGTAAGCGTAGTCATATAAACGCACCTATTACGTTTGAATATGCACTAGCAGAACAGTATGAAATTCAACATGACGATAATTTGTTTTATTTTTTCAATCCTTTCTCAGTTCAAATATTTAAACGGGTCGTAAATAATATCATTCATTCATTGAAAGAACAAGAACGAATGGCGGATATTATTTTGTATTATCCGCTTCCCGACTTCGTGCATTTATTAAAGCGACATACTCCTTTTAAAAAAATAAATAAAGTACGAGTAAAAGGTGTACATGGGAAATATGGTAAGTTTTCAATTTTTCGCTACAGTTAGGAAATGAACAAAAAAGAAGGTGAGGACGTGCGAACGTTGACAATCATCGTTCAAGTCATTATATTATTCATCGTCTATTTCATCGGTGTCTATATACAGCAATTGTTTAATTTAATAATCCCCGGTAGCGTTATTGGATTAATGTTAATGTTTCTTTTGCTATTATGTAAGATTGTAAAAGCGAAATGGATTAAGTCGGGAGCTAATTTTATGATTGCAAATTTAGCGATGTTTTTTATACCGGCAACAGTTGGTTTTTTAAACTATTATGAACTGTTTATCGGTAAAGGGTTGCTACTCATATTAACGACGATTGCAAGTACGATTACCGTCATCGTTATCTCTGGTCACGTTAGCCAATTCGTTGCACAGAAGCGTGGGAAACATTATGAATGAATTTTTCATCACAATAGTTGTCATCTGTAGCACGGTGATCATCTTTAAATTAGCACAATTATTATACAAAAAGTATCCGACACCGTTACTTCTTCCTGTTACAGTTGCCACAGTAGTCATTATTGCTCTACTCGTACTATGTAACATTTCTTATAATACGTTTATGATCGGTGGTAAATGGATTGACCTTTTATTAGGTCCAGCTGTCGTCGCTTTAGCATATCCACTGTATGAAAACCGGCATATATTAAAAGAGTTAGCTCTTCCATTACTTACGGGAACGTTTATCGGAGCATGTATTGGTATCATGACGGGCATTTTGTTTGCCACATTTATTACTGAAGATGAACAATTATTATATGCGATCGTAGCAAAATCAGTGACGACACCTGTAGCAATGGATATAACGATCACATTAGGTGGTGTCGATACACTTGCAGCTGTTTTCGTCATGATCGCCGGCATGTCTGGAACGATGTTAAGTACGTATGTCTATCGGCTTTTTCATTTGAAAACGACAATCGGTCGAGGAGTCGGTATAGGTTCAGCCTCTCACGTGATCGGCACGACGAAAGCGATGGAACATAGTTTATTGGAGGGATCGATTAGTACGATTGCGATGATATTGAGTGCACTTTTCGTCTCCATTTTGGCACCACTTTTCGTCTTCCTCTTAATATAGAATGTATAAAGAAGTGCATGAAAAAACGGATAGAGAAAATGTCACATTACTACATTGACTCTATCCGTTTCTATTTATTTATTAATGGTGTCGTTTTTGTAACCAGAGAACACCTGATTTCGTTAAACGTGGTAACAAACCGGTGATGGATTGAGAAAACATGCTGCCAAATCCATCGGATTTCCCTAGTGAGCCGAGCGTTCCCCGTAAACGAATTTCTTTCGGTTCTTTCGGTTCTCTTCCATTCAATATATCCGCTAAGATTGTCGCTACTTGTTCCCCTTGTTGTCCAGCTAGCTGTCCACTCGGTGAGTGATCAGATGAAGCATTGTCACCGATGACGTATATGTGCGAAACTTGTTCCACCTGGAAAAACTTATTGACGATGACTTTATTATACTTATCTTTTTTAAACGGAAGTTCTCGCACAATATGATGTGGTTGTACTCCGGCAGTCCATATCGTAACGTCATTTACGTAACAAATCCCGTTGTTACAAACACCGTCTTTTTCCACATATTCAACGTTAGCATAGTGGAGGACTTCCACGTCATTTTTTACGAACCAATCAGCAACGTGTGTTTGAATTTTTGGATCAAAAGAACTTAATACGGAACCGCCACGGTCGAGTAATCGTATGTTTAAATCTGGCCGGCTTTCCCTAATTTCTGATGCAACTTCAATTCCACTTAGGCCGGCACCAACGACAGATACTTTTCCGTACGCTTTTAAATTACCGACTGCAAGTGCTGCATGTCGTGCTTTTGAAAAGCTCTGTACACTTTCAGTATATTGTTCCGCACCCTCAATACCGTGATATGCATCTTCACATCCGAGTGCAATAACTAAATAATCGAACGATAAAATAGTACTCTTATCAGAAAAGTAAATCTTATTTCTTTCATAATCGATGGAACGTACTGTACCAAATTCGTATTCAACTTGCTCATGCTTCGGAAAAGGAGCACGAACATCGACCTCTGCAGCTGTTCCAGCGACAATCGTATGAAACTCCGTTTTATATGAATGATACGGGTTTTTGTCGACGAGTGTAATTTGTACATCGTCCGGCAACTGTGCATTGATTAATCCGGTTAAAACTTTAATACCACCATAGCCTCCACCTAAAATGACTAACCTTTTCATGAAAAAACCTCCGCTAGCTTTTAGCAAATTAAAATTATTGCCTTTTTAAGAGTAACAAATAAAAATAGAAAAAACTAGGAAATTGTATGTCAAGATGAAATTATTCGTTTATACATCGATTGTATTTCATGATCTTTCGGTAAAAAGAACGCGATAAAGCCGAGTATAGGTAAAAAGGAGACGATGACAATCGTAGCAAAAAGACCGATCCAATCGATAAGTGATCCTAGAAAAACTGCCCCGATTGCCCCCATACCGAAAGCGAGACCGACAATTAATCCCGACATCGTTCCTACTTTCCCTGGAATTAGTTCTTGTGCGTATACGACAGAGACGGAAAACCCTGACATGAGGAACAATCCGATAAAACAGAGCAAAACGATCGCAATGAGTTCATTCATAAATGGTAGTAAAATGGCTAAAGGTGTCGGTGCGACAATCGAAAAAATAATGATTGCTCGTTTTCCGAATCGATCTGCAAACGGTCCTCCGAAAAACGTACCGATCGCTCCCATAAGTAAAAAAGAAAACGTATAAATTTGTGCTTTTGCAATGGTGATGCCGTACGATTCGATAACGTAAAAGGCATAAAAATTAGCGATTGCACTTTGATACCACGAACGAGCGAATGAAAGTAGTAGTAAAATAATGATCGCATTAGCAATGACTTTTTTCGAGACAAGTCGTTTATATGTGATGATTCCATTTTTCTGTTCATGTTTTTTCTTTTCACTTTCCGTCTTCCGATACCAATGAGCGATGTAGAGCAACAAAATAACGGAAATTCCTGCGACAAACGTAAACCAGATCGCACCGAATTGACCGAGAGGAACGAGTACGAGAGCCGTTATTACGGGAGCAAGTGATTGACCAGCATTGCCACCGACTTGATAAATACTTTGGGCGAATCCTCGCCGTGTTCCTGCTGCCAAATAAGCGACGCGTGAGCCCTCTGGATGAAAGGTTGCTGAGCCAATTCCGATGAAAAAAACAGCAATTAAAATCGTTATGAAATTAGAGGCAAAGGCTAAGCCGAACATCCCGAGCATACTACTCGTAAGTCCAATTGGTAGTGCATACGGCATTGGTCGCTTGTCTGTGATTAACCCGACGACCGGTTGCATAACGGATGAAGTCATATTTAATGTAAATGCGATGAATCCGAGTTGTGTAAATGTTAGTCCTAATGATTGTTCTAAAATAGGAAACATTGCTGGAATGACAGCCTGAAGTGAATCGTTTAACAAATGACATATACTAATGATTAATAAAATGGAATAAACCGTGCGATATTCAGTTGTGTCTTTTTTGTGGATAGATGTAACAGAATCTTTCCCCATATACAGCCTTCTTTCATGACATATACATTGTAAAATAAGTTTAATTAAAATAAACTAATGATAAAAGAAATCGTAAAATATAAAGGTGAACACCTCTACTTATATCGTACTTAAGTCAATTAATCAATCATCTTATAAACGTCTGTATAGGCCAATCTTTTAAGCAGAGTACAAAATTTAATATACGTAAATATGTAGCAATTTACATTAACTAGCAAATTGTTACTATATTTTGTTCAATGGATCGTTTAACGTGCAAATAAATAGGCGTAATATATCGAGACTTAATACCTGATCATTTGTGCCGATATTATAGAGTAGAATGACATTAACTATAGCATATTACTTTGGCAAATATTAGGGGGTACGAAATTGGATAGGACATCGATAATCGGTTTGTTTCTCGGGGTTGTAGCGGTAGGAATAGGAATGGTCATGAAAGGGGTTCCCGTAGCAGCGCTAGTAAACCCAGCGGCGATATTAATTATTCTCGTGGGAACAGCAGCATCTGTTTTAATTGCTTTCCCAACACGAGTTATTAAAAATGTTCCACAATTACTTCGTGTCATCTTTACTGACAAGGAAACAGTTAATATCGGTGAGTTAATTCGTTTATTTGAACAATGGTCGGAACAAACCCGCCGTGAAGGGTTACTTTCTTTAGAGGGGAAGTTAGATGAAGTAGATGATCCATTTTTAAAATCAGGTATACAGATGGCTGTTGACGGGCAAAACCCTGATTTTATCCGGGACGTATTATTGGAAAAAATAACAGCGATGGAAGATCGTCATGCAGAAGGTGCGCAAGTTTTTTCACAAGCTGGTACATATGCACCGACGTTAGGGGTACTAGGTGCTGTTGTCGGATTAATTGCAGCACTTGGAAATTTAGAAAATATAGACGTTCTCGGCCCAGCGATTTCCGCTGCGTTTATTGCGACGCTTCTCGGGATTTTTACCGGTTACGTTTTATGGCACCCATTTGCCAATAAATTGAAAGAAAAGTCGAAAGAAGAAGTACGCATTAAGGAAATTATGGTAGAAGGTATATTATCGATTACCGCGGGTGAATCGCCTGCAGTAATTCGTGATAAATTAAACTCGTATTTATCGACGCGTGAAATAGCACAAATGGAAAAAGAACCTGTTAGACAGGAGGAAGGTGCCGTTGCCGAAGAAGCAGAGGGATAAACGAAAAGAATCGAAAATTGATGACTCCTGGTTACTTCCTTATGCGGACATGCTTACGTTACTTTTAGCTTTATTCGTCATTTTATTTGCAATGAGTGAAATTGATATCAAAAAGTTCGAACAGTTAGCATATATTTTTCAGACGGAATTTACGAGTGGCGCTGGTGTGATCGATGACGGTGTTTCCATCGTGCCGGAAGAAAAGCCGGTACAACCGATCGATGATACGGATGAAGAAAATGAAAAAGAAGAGGAAAAAGAAGAAGATAAAAAAAGTGAAGCGGAACTTGATAAGCTAGGTTTAGAAGAATATGAAGAACTTTTGCACATGCAAGAAAATATTGAGGAATATATAACGACGAATAGTTTAACTGAAACGTTAGGAACGAAATTAACATCCGAAGGTTTACTCGTTACGGTGCGCACAGATATTACGTTCGATTCGGGAAGCGCACAAGTAAAAGAGGAAGGAATTGAAATTGCAAAAGAAATCGCCTCGTTTTTAGATACGGATCCACCCCATGAAATCGTCGTAAACGGTCATACAGACAATGTTCCGATCCATAACGAAGAGTTCGCTTCTAATTGGGAACTAAGCACGATGCGGGCGATTCAATTTATGTATTTATTATTAGATGATTCGGAAATTGAACCGAAATGGTTTAGTGCACGCGGCTACGGTGAGTATCGTCCTGTAGTACAGAATACGAACGCCGAAAATCGAGCAATTAACCGTCGTGTTGAAGTGTTAATTTTACCGAATCATGATATTGAACAAGTTATAGAAGAAGTTGGAGAAGAGATCTGAACGAACATTTCCTTGTTCAGGTCTTTTTTGTTATGATAGGATAGACGAAAATACGATAAAAAAATGAGGTCTCTACATGAATCAATCTATATATAGTCTTACGTACGAACAGTTAGAAAACTGGCTCATTGATGCAGGTGAAAAAAGATTTCGCGCAGATCAAGTATGGCATTGGTTATATAAAAAGCGGATTACGAAGTTTAGCGATATGCATAATGTAAATAAACGAACGATCGAATTGTTACAAGATAACTTTACGATCCAAACGTTAAAGCGGGAAATAAAGCAACAGTCTGAGGATGGTACGATAAAGTTTTTATTTAAATTAATAGACGGAAATTTAATTGAAACGGTATTAATGAACCATGAATATGGCTATTCAATTTGTGTGACGACGCAAGTAGGTTGTAACATCGGTTGCTCTTTTTGCGCAAGTGGCTTATTAAAGAAAGACCGCGATTTAACAACGGGTGAAATCGTCGAACAAATCGTTCACGTGCAACAGTTTCTCGATACACGAAAGCGTAATGAACGAGTCAGTCATATCGTCGTGATGGGAATCGGTGAACCGTTAGACAACTTTGAAAATGTCGTAGACTTTCTTTATATCGTAAACGACCAAAAAGGATTGTCGATCGGTGCGCGTCATATTACCGTTTCAACGAGTGGATTAGCGCACAAAATATACGAGTTTGCTGATTTACCATTACAAGTAAACTTAGCCATCTCTCTTCATGCGCCAAACGATGAATTACGTACGCAAATTATGAAAATTAACCGCGCATTTCCGATTGACGAACTTATGGATGCTGTCGATTATTATTTACAAAAAAACAATCGCCGCATTACGTTCGAATACATTTTGTTAAAAAATATAAACGATACGAAACAACATGCTTTACAACTTGCGAAACTGTTACGTGATAAACGCCATTTATCGTACGTTAACTTAATTCCGTACAATCCGGTAAGCGAACATATTCATTATGAACGAAGTACGAATGAAGCAATTGACCAATTTGTTAAAACATTACAAGCTCGTGGCATACCATCTGGGGTACGTCAAGAACAAGGGACGGACATCGATGCTGCGTGTGGGCAACTTCGTAGTAAACAGATGAAGCAATAAGCCCGATACTTTTGTTACACAACGTTAGAAAGTAGTTTAATGATTGACTTCATCTTCAGCAGAGGAAAGTTCCTTTTTCCCGTACAAAGCGGGGTAAAGCTCGTCTTCTGCTGTTTCTTCTGCCATTTTTACATTCGATCGGTATGCCGCACGTAAGACGAGATGACCTGAAACTGGTGCAGTCATAAAAACGAACACAATCCCGAGTAATAAGCGTACGCTCATGTGTGATTCGCCAAGCCAAACGTATATAAAGACACCGAGTAAGGTAATGAGTACAGCAACAGTCGTCGTCTTCGTCGCAGCATGCGCTCGTGAATATATATCACGGAATCTAATAATACCGATTGCACTAATGACGCTCATAATACTACCTAATAAAATGAGTAACGCACCGATAAACTCATAAATCTCGCTTACGTTCAATGATCATCCCACCTTCAAGGAACTTCGAAAACGAAATCGTACTAATAAAAGCAATAATTCCGAGGACTAAAATGACGTCGAAAAATGCTTTTGTCTTATAAAGTAACGAAATAATCGCAATCGCCGAGATTAGATTGACGCCGACGACATCCATCGCGATCACACGATCGGGAAACGACGGACCGATTAATATACGAATGAATGTAATGACAATTGCGATGCCGAACAAAATAAATGAAACCATTAACATGACATCAATCATCTCGACACCTCCATAATTGCTTTCTCGAACACTTTTAATGACCTTTCTAAATCCCCTTTATATCGTTTAATATCCATTGCATGAATGTAAAATGTGTCCCCTGTTTCATTTACTTCCATGACGACAGAGCCCGGAGTTAACGTTAGTAGGAGTGCAAGGGTCGTCACTTCCCAATCGCTCGTTAAAATAGTTTTATATGCAAAAATTCCTGGCTCAATATTAATTTTTGGGCTTAAAATATGTTTAATAACGACGACACTTGATTTTGCAATTTCAGAAATGAAAATAAGGATGAGTTGGACAATGGCGACGACTCGCCGTAAATAATAATGTCCACCGAAAAAACGGCGCATAAGCCAAACGATAAAGCTACCGATTATAAATCCTGTAGCAATCGTTTGTAAACGTAGAACGTCTTCATCTTTTAATAAAACCCATAAAGCCATAATGAATAAATTTAGTAAAAACTGTGCTGCCATGTGCATACCCTCCATGCACTCTATTTACTTAAGACGGCGTCGATATAAATATTAGGATGAAGGAGCGTTTCCGCTGCATCTGTCACGTACGGTGCTATTCCTTCGACTCCGATTCCGAGAATGAACGTAATAATGACGAGAACGATGCTCGGTGCAAGTATGCTTTTAGGTAAGGTAACTTCATCTTCCTCACTAATAATCGTCTCTCCCCAAAAACAGTTCATGAAAACACGAATTAACGTATAAAGAACGATTAAACTCGATAAAAAGCTAAGCGCTAGTAAAATATACGCTCGTTGTTCGATCGCATCAATACCAATTAGCACTTTTCCGATAAATCCACTTAATGGCGGAATACCTGCGAGTGATAAAATCGTAATAAAAAACATCCAACCAAGTACCGGATAGTTTCGAATGAGCCCACTTATTTCATCCATTTTGTCGGAACTCGTTACATAAATCATCGTTCCGGCAAGTAAAAATAGAAGGGCTTTTACGAACATATCGTGTACTAAATAATAAATGGCCCCTTCCATTGCATTAGTCGATAAAAGAGCTAAGCCGACTAACATAAAGCCGATCGCAATGACGACATTATAGGAAACTACTTGGCGAATGTTCGTATATGCAAGAGCACCCATACTTCCACCGACTAGCGTTACACCGGCCATCACACCGATAATGACGTGTGTTATTTGCTGTTCATGATAGAACAATAAAGAAAATGTACGAAAAAGCGCATAAACTCCAACTTTCGTTAATAGCGCACCAAATAGGGCGGCGATCGCTGTAGGTGGTGTACTGTAAGAACCGGGAAGCCATTGGTATAGTAGGAGCGCACTTTTTAAACTGAAAACAATTAAAAATACGATGCTTACGACTGTAATGAGTGGTGTCTGTCCAACTTCTTCAATTCGTACGGATAAATGAGCCATATTTAACGTACCGAGTAACCCGTACAAATAGGCGATTGCAATTAAAAAAAACGAGGACGAAACGACATTAATCGCAATATATTTGACCGACTCTTTCAATTGACGTTCGGAAGCACCTAGCGTAATTAATGCATAAGAAGCAAGAAGCATCACTTCAAATGTAACGAATAGGTTAAATATATCTCCTGTTAAAAACGATCCGTTCACACCGGCGAGTAAAAATTGTACAAGTGCATGAAAGTAAAGGCGCTCTCGCCGTTCACGTATCGTTCGAAATGCATATAACGTACACAACAATGTAACGATATTCGCTGTACAGACGAGTAGCAATGCGAACGAATCGGCTACGAACGATATACCGAATGGCGCTTCCCAACCACCGAAATGAAGCGTTTGAATACCGGCTGTTCGCACGATTTGCAACAAATAAAACGACAGTCCAATATTTATACTTAGCGCCAACGTAGAAACAATTCGTTGTAAACGTAAATGAGCTTGTAAAAAAACGAGTAGAACCCCGGTTATTAGCGGTATGACCATCGGAAAAACAACCGCATTATTCATGATGAATCCCTCGCATGTTATTTAAATCGTCCGTTTTCGTCCGGTTATATACTTTATAAGCAAGTACGAGAAAAAAAGCAGTGACAGCAAAGTTTATAACGATCGACGTTAAAATTAACGCTTGCGGTAACGCATCTACATACGTTTCACCGGGACGACGAATTATCGGGACTGCATTACCGGAAAAGCCACCCATTGCCATAATTAATAAATGAACAGCGTGCGTTAGGACTGCAGCACCGAGTATAATGCGCATTAAATTTTTCGTTAACAATAAATAAGTTGCTACCGTCACTAATACTCCAGATACGATAATCATTAACGTTTCCATCTGTTACACATCCTCACTAATGCTTAAAATGATTGTTACAACGACACCGACTACGGTCAGAGCAACACCAATTTCAAAAATCGTCACAGTCGTTAACTCTACCGTTCCGAACAAAGGTAAATGCATATGGAAAAACGCTTGTCGTAAAAACGGTTCACCGAAGAGAACAGCTCCTATTCCCGCGGCGATGACGATAAACGCCCCACAGGCACTCAGAATCGAAAAGTTGATCGGAATTCCTGCTCGTACTGTTTCTATATCGAAGGCTAATAATAATAAGACGAACGCAGAAGCGAGTACGAGACCACCGATAAATCCGCCACCAGGCGCATTATGGCCAGAAAAAAACAAATAAAGGGCTAACGTTAAAATGATGAATACGACAATTTTTGAAATCGATTGTAAAATGACTTCATTAATCTTCAAGTTTGTCCGCCCCTTTGTTCGTACTATATTTAATTAACGTCAAAACTCCGATTCCAGCGATAAAAAGAACAATTACTTCAAGCATCGTATCGAATGCACGAAAGTCAGCTAAAATCGTGTTAACGATATTTTCTCCACCCGTTAACTGTTTTGCATCTTCAAAGAAAGTTGAAATCGATGTAAAAAGCCGATTGTTGTGCACCGATAAAGCGACGAGTGTAAATGTCGTGCCGACGAGTATTGAAATAATGAGTGCCCGAATATCGAAAGCTCGTTTTAGTTTTGGCAATTCCCACTTCGGTAAAAAGTAAAAGCAAAGTAAAAATAATGCCGTTGTGACTGTTTCAACGATTAACTGTGTCAGAGCTAAATCAGGTGCACGAAAAATAACGAAAAACATCGCGATGGCAAAACCGATATACCCGTTAATCAAAATAGCCGTTAACCGAGTTCGTGCGATGACGATCGTAACTCCTGCAATGATGATCGAAATGGCGAGTAGCCAGTCGAAAACGGTAATTACTTTATTGCCACCTAATGTAACGTCTTGTGCCTGTAATGCAAAAAGAAGTGCACTAACGAGTAAGGCGAAAAAGAGAAATATATAGATAAAATAATGACGTAAATACCCTGTCATATAACGACTTGTGACGTTCCATGCAAGTTGATCGCTTTTCGCTATCATGACGTTATATACCGTGTTAAAAGACATATTTTCTGGAAACAAAATAAATATTTTATTCAATACGTTTCGAAAACGGTAAAGGATCGTTCCAATAATAACGATACCGATCGTCATCCATAGCTCTTTATTAAATCCATGCCAATGGGTAATACGTTCGATCATATCGAATGAGACATTTGGATAAACACTGGATACAGCAGGCTTCAATATGTAGTCGCCTAATACGTTTGGGAAAAAGAAAATTAAAACGACGAATGTCGCTAACGTAATTGGCGGTATGAGCATGCCTACTTTTGGCTCTTGTGCTTCCCCCGCTGTTTCTACGTCAACACGCTTTCCTGTAAACGCTTGCCAGACGATCATCATACTATAAACGAACGTAAATATACTAGCAATCCAAGCGACGATAGGAATGAATGTTGTAATCGCTTCGTATGAAAAAAGATCGAGTTCAGCAACGTGTAAAACTGCAGTAAAAAACATTTCCTTACTTAAAAAGCCGTTGAATGGTGGCAGTCCCGCCATGGAAAAACTGCCGATTAACGCAACGGTAAAAGAGATGGGCATTAGTGCAATAAGCCCACCGAGTCGTCGTAAGTCACGTGTTCCAAGTTGGTAGTCGATAATACCGATTACCATAAATAAACTACCTTTAAATGTCGAATGGTTCACTAAGTGAAATAATGCAGCGAACACAGCATGTGTATAGATGAACGGTTCTAACTGGACGTTCGGATGGAGTGATAAGGAACCGATGCCAAATAGCGACATAATAAGTCCGAGCTGACTAACTGTCGAATAAGCTAACAATGCTTTTAAATCCGTTTGGCGGATTGCTGTGAATGATCCCCATAAGAGGGTCATCAGTCCAATCGCAGTAATTGCCCAAAACCAAACGAGACTGCCACCGAATACAGGTGTAAAGCGTGCGACTAAATAGATGCCGGCTTTTACCATCGTTGCTGAGTGCAAATATGCACTAATTGGCGTCGGTGCCTCCATCGCATCTGGCAACCATATATGAAATGGAAACTGTGCCGATTTCGTAAAAGCACCTAATAAAAGTAAAACGATCACAGGAATAAATAGTTCGTGTTCTTTTAAAAGATGTGCCGCTCCAATGACTTCTTGAATGTTAAACGTACCGGTGATCGTATAAATCATTAAAAAAGCAGCGAGCATCGCAAATCCACCAAAGACGGTAATGATAAGCGACTTTTTCGCACCATAACGTGATCCTTTTCGCTGATACCAATAAGCAATTAATAAAAAAGAGGAAATACTCGTCAATTCCCAAAAGACGTACAAAGTAAGCAAATGGTTCGAAAAGACGATGCCGAGCATACTCCCCATAAATAGGAGAATGTATATATAAAAATGTGTTAATGCTTGATCAGTCGATAAATAGTAGATGGAATATAAAATGACTAATATACCGATTCCAGTAATTAAAAGTGCAAAGAGCAAACTTAAACCATCTACATAAGTGAGTAACTGGATAGCGTATGTAGGGATCCACGTCCAAGTATAAGAAAATGTGGCACCACTTTTAACCGCGGCAACTTTACCACATAATAATATAAATAAGATGATCGGGACTGGTAGTATAAACCAACCGAGGTGACGTTTCATTTTACGTCGTTGTAAAAGGAGTAAAACGAGACTAGCGACGAGAAATGGAAGAAAAACGGCTACGTAAATAGAGAGCAAATTGTTTTCCTCCTTTTGAAAAGTTAGAGTAAAGTTTCTTTTTAATTATAGCTTAAAATAGTATGTAAATCACGTGAACGGATAAATTTATTTGAATTAAATGGCTTACATGTACACATTTTTTTCGAACGTTCATCCATATAAATCACCGTTTACGGACGATAAACGATATAAAAGCGATAAATTGATAGCGTCATTTACTATTGTTGCCTTTCATACACGAGCACATTCTGTCGTGTTTTGTGACAAATGAAAATGACACGTATTTATCGCTACATTCGTTATGTTTTCGCCCTTAGTGGACGATTTGTTGTAATTTATTCGTCAAATCGACGACTTGGTGCATCACTTGTTCGATTTCATGCGATGTTTCATTTTGCTTTTCAACTTGTTCTTCGATACTTCTATTCGTTTGTAAATTGTTATCGATCGCCTGAACTATTTGCTCCACATCGTTATATGTAGTCCGGGACATATCGTTACTTTCGTCAAAGTTTTTCGTTATAATTTGCAATGAATCGACTAACTGTTTCGTATACTCAGTCGAATATAAAATAAGTTCATTAATCGTTGAAATAGAGTTTTTCGTCTGATCGGCGAGTTTTCGTACTTCATCTGCAACGACTGCAAACCCTTTGCCGTATTCACCTGCTCGTGCAGCTTCAATTGCGGAGTTCAACGCTAATAAGTTTGTTTTTTCTGCAATATCTTCGACGATGCGGATGACGTTCGTTATTTGTTCTGAAGAATGTTCGACTTGTTTAACGATTGTATTCATCTGTTCAATCTGTTCCGAGATGTCGATAATTTTTTGTAAAAATGTTTGTAATGTTTCTTTTCCTGTTTCTCCGGAATTTTTCGCTTCGACAGCTAGCTTATATCCAGACGATGAGATAGCCTCTACTTCTTTGCTACTGTCGACTAAGTTTTCAATTAAACGATACGTTTCTTCTGTCGAATGGGATAACGATTCGGAAATAGCGAGCACATTACGTTTAATTTCCTTACGACCGTTAGTAAAACTTTGTTCCAATCCACGTTTTTGTTCATTTTCATACGCTTCTAAAACGAGTTGTTGTTCCATATTTAAAATGCGTGTCGTTGCTCGCATAAAAATTGGCCATTCACGATGGTCTGGGACGTTTTCAGTTATAATCGTAATGAGTGAGCTTTGTATTTCTTGGAAAGATGCTAAGTACCATGCAGGTTCAAGTCCAATTATATAGTGAACACGCGCTACTCTTAGCCTTTTTTCGACATATTGTTCATCGATGATTCCGGAGAAAAGTTCGAGTAAATGTGGAAATAGCACTGATTGTAATCTTTCGACGGAACTATGTTTATCGATTATCTTTTTTAATTCCGGAATCGTTAAAATAACGTCGTAAAAGTCTTTTACGACGCGGTCCATGTTGCGTTCAATAATAGGGTGTAATGTTTTCAATATTCGTAGGTCGAATTCGTTAAATGAGATTAAAGAAAGTTTCTTTAGTAAATCTTTATCTTTCGTGTTCAATGTAACGGAAACGTTTTTCGCTTGTTCCAAAAGCGATGGTGGGCTCTTTTTCGTAAAAAACAATTTACTACACCCCTTTTTGTATTTCATCATCATGATAGGAAATGAGAACTAGATTTTATTATATTGTCTTTAGCTTTACAAACTATGTACATCGAACGGATATAAAAGTGAGCATAAATGCCTTGATGAAACAGTTTTTATAAGAAGTTGGAAGCAGTTGTAATGACGTAAGCAGTTAATTATATATCCGTGTACATAAAATAGAAAAAAAGAACGGAATAGCGTATAATTGAATGATACATTTACCTATTGTGCACGAGGAGGGTGACGTTTGTTGAGAATTGTAAAAAGTCACATGGATGAACGTATACTAGTGTGCGTATACTACGGTCCAAATGGCGAGCGTTTAATTAGACGGGGCTATGAGTTATCTCAATTGCAAAATAGCCCGTTTTACGTATTAACAGTCGATCGTCTGTCGTCCGATGAATTCGATGCAGAAAAGGCAAGTTATATCGATCAGTGGCGCGAGTTATCGAAGGAGTTAGGTGCTAAGAAGTTCATTTTAAAAGATAACGAAGAGCGTCCGATCGTTAAAGCGATTAAAGAAGTAGCATACAAATATAACATTACACAAGTGATCATCGGTGAAAAACCACAAAACCGTTGGGAAGAAATTACGAAAGGCTCGTTCGTAAACGTCCTATTGCGGGAGCTCGTTTTTGTCGATATTCATATCGTCTCTGTCGATCGCGCATTAAAAGTAAGTGATGAAGCGATATATGAGAAAGGTATTCGTGGTTATTTAAATAAAGAGGAAGAAAAGTTTGTCTTATCGTTTACGAAATCAAAAGACAATTATTTCGAAGGTGTATTTTATAAAGAAATAGGTACCGATTTTAATAACGGCATTTTTAAATATGTATGTGGTGGTGAAAGTCACCAAGTTCGTGTGAAAGAAGACTATGTCGATGAGCCGATTAATGAACCGCCAAACGCCATACAAGTAGAACATAAAGAAAAATAAATGAATCCCCTATAGAAGTGATGCTTACTAATGTGAAGCGATCTTTAGGGGATTTTTTTCTTTTCAGTTTACGAGTTGTTCGTCGGCTTCGACTAACAGTTGCTTAATACTTTTATCTTGGATAACGAGGTCTGCGTAATGGTCGAAATCCGTCGGTTCCCGATTTACGATAATAAGCCTTGCCCCGTTTTCTTTTGCTACGAGTGGAAACATATTCGCTGGAGAAACAGTTAACGAAGAGCCGAGAACGATAAACAGTTCTGCTCGTTTTGCTTCGATTTCTGCCCGTTGGAACGTCTCTTGTGGCAAGTTTTCTCCGAAAAGGACGATACCAGGCCGAATCGTTCCGCCACAGGAGCAAGTCGTCTCTCCGTCTAAATATGCATCTCTTCCTACTTCTCTGTTACATTCGTGACAATGGAACGTGCGGAAAGAACCGTGTAATTCCATCATATTTTCATTTCCTGCATCGGCATGAAATGCATCGACATTTTGTGTAATAATGCCGTGAATGAGCTTCTTTTTCTCCCACTCCGCTAAAATATAATGTCCATCGTGCGGTTGGTATTTCGTTATTTCTCCTAATCGATAACGATAAAAGTTCGTAAACTCTTCCGTATTATGCATTAACGCATGGACGTTAGCAAGTTCGTCCGGATTAAACTTTTCCCATAAACCACGGTCTTTTGAACGAAAGTCAGGTAATCCACTCTCAGTCGACATACCAGCTCCTGTAAAGACGATCGTATAATTTGAATGACGAACGAGTTGGGTGAATGTTTTGACCATACTATCCCCTCCTTACATATTCAAGAAACAGGTTAAACTACAATCGATACATTTGCATGCAATTGTACATCAACTTAATCGTTAAATAACACCAAGATCGATCATCGTATCGGCAACTTTCGTAAATCCAGCGATATTAGCACCGACCACTAAGTTACCGGGATGATCGTAACGTATAGCTGCGCGGGCACAATTTTGGTAAATATTTTTCATAATAACTTGTAATTGTTGATCGACTTCTTCGAACGTCCATGGTAGACGAGCGCTATTTTGTGCCATCTCTAAAGCAGAACAAGCAACCCCTCCAGCATTTACCGCTTGTGCTGGTCCGAAAAGTACACCTGCTTCTAGAAATGTATCAATTGCCTCAATTGTACATGGCATATTTGCTCCTTCGGCGACGACTTTAACGCCGCCATCGACGAGCATTTTCGCATGTTGTTCATCGATTTCATTTTGCGTTGCACAAGGTAGCGCGATGTCGCACGGCACGGACCAAATTTTCGAACAATCGTCGAAATATTCTGCTTCAGGATGTGCTTTAATATACTCCTTAATTCGTGCACCTTCGGAAAACTTAATTCGTTTAATCGTTTGCAGGCTAAGTCCATTTTTGTCGTATACGTAACCGTTTGAATCGCTACATGCGACAACTTTTGCCCCGAGCTTAATCGCTTTTTCCATCGCATAAATAGCGACATTACCGGAACCAGAAGTAATGACCGTCATATTTTTCATACTCATACGGTGTTCTTTGAGCATTTCATTCACGAAATAGATCGTGCCGTAACCAGTCGCTTCGGTTCGCCCTAAACTACCACCGTAGTTAATTCCTTTTCCAGTTAAGACGCCAGCACTATAAGCCCCTTGCAATCGTTTATATTGTCCGAACATGTAACCAACTTCTCGTCTGCCGACACCGATATCGCCTGCAGGTACGTCTGTATCCGGTCCAATATGTCGATATAGCTCTGTCATAAAGCTTTGACAAAATCGCATAATTTCAGCGTCGGATTTTCCTTTCGGATCGAAATCAGCTCCACCTTTTCCGCCTCCGATTGCTTGGCCAGTGAGTGAATTTTTAAAAATTTGCGTCAATGCGAGAAACTTCATGACACTTAAATTAACGGATGGATGGAAGCGGATGCCACCTTTATACGGACCAATGGCACTATTAAATTGGACGCGATAGCCGCGATTCACTTGCACATTGCCGTGATCGTCTGTCCATGGAACGCGAAACATAATCGTTCGTTCCGGTTCAATAATACGCTCTAACACGTTATGATCCGTGTATGTTCGATTCTTCACAAAGACAGGTATAAGAGATTGAAAGAGCATTTTAGTAGCTTGTAAAAATTCTTTTTCATGTGGATCGCGCTGTTTCACTTTTTCATAAACTTCATTCATATATTGAACGACCGAGTGTTCTTCTTTCGTTGCATTTTCTTTCATGCGAATCATGTATGCTACTCCTCCGCTCGTTATTTTCTATATGCTAATATAACGTTTAAAAACGATTATATACATAGTCATACGTAATTATATTGTACACAACCTCATTCATCTAAACAATATTTAATATAGATATCATTCATGCCGGTGTGCGATAATAGAGGTAGAGGTGATCGGATTGGAACTTAGACAAATAAAATATTTCATCGAAGTTGCTAAAAGGGAACACGTAACCGAAGCGGCAAACAAGTTACACGTTGCGCAATCTGCAGTGAGTAGGCAAATATTTAATTTAGAAGAGGAATTAGGAGTTGATCTTTTTATTCGTGAAGGACGCACCGTTCGTTTAACTCGAATCGGAAAAATTTTCCTCGAACATATGGAACGTGCGATTAATGTCATTGAAGATGCGAAACAAGTTGTCGAGGAATATATCGATCCGGAAAAAGGAACGATTCATATCGGCTTTTCCGCAAGTTTAGCTTCATACATTTTACCGACAGCAATCTTTTATTTTCGGAAACAATATCCAAACGTAAAATTCGATCTCCATCAAGATTCGCACCACAAATTAATTAATGCTGTCATAAAAGGTGATATTAATATAGCTATTTTAGGTCCGTTACCGACCGATAAAGATAAAATTAAAAGTACCGTTCTCTTTACAGAAGATATCGTTGCACTTTTACCAGTTAGTCATCCACTTGCAAATCGTTCGTCTTTAACGTTAAATGAATTAAGGAATGAGTCGTTCATTCTTTTTCCAGAAGGGTTTATTTTACGAGAAGTGATTATGGACGGCTGCATTCAACGCGGTTTTCGTCCGCAAGTAGCGTTTGAAGGAAAGGATTTAGATGCTATAAAAGGGTTGGTGTCCGCTGGATTAGGTGTGACACTTATTCCAGAGGTGACTTTAATCGATAATTTACCGCGTGCGACGGTAAAAGTTCCTGTCATCGATCAAAGTTTAAAACGTTCGGTCGGAGCAATTATTCCTAAAGAAAGAGAGCTACTCCCTACTGAAAAACTGTTTTATGCTTTCGTTAAAGATTTTTTTGCCCGTTTAGAACTTTATCAAAATTAATTTGCACGGCACGTATTTTTATGTTACGATACAAATACAATCAATATATAGATGTTTTTAGACAATTTAATACTATATATAGTTTAAAAGGTGACGTAATGAACGTCTTAAAAGGGAATTCAGTGAAAAACTGAAGCTGCCCCCGCAACTGTAAATGTGTCGAAAGATAGATACCACTGTACAAACGTGTACGGGAAGGATTCGAGTAGTATACACATGAGCCAGGAGACCTGCCTTTTTAACGTAGTTTTCACGATCTCCGGGGTGTGGGATGAGGAAACGGTGTAAAAATGCACATTGCCTGTGCTTATGTAAGAAAGTTCATGTCGTTAGGAAGAGTATGTACGTGTACTTTCTTATGTAATGTAAGAGCCGTTTATCCACATTTCCGGATAAAAGGCTTTTTTATATTTTAAGGAGGAAATAAAATGCCAGCAGTTATCGAAAAGGATCGCTATATGATGGATGTTATTAAGGAAGCGAACGAACAATTACAACTCGATACGACCGAATACGAGGAAAAGGTATTACGGTTAAAGGACCAAGTTTCTACAGAGGACGAACTATACGATTTATTAATTAATAGCGCTTTAGAAAATATCGATGAAGCAAATCCGAAATGGACATATATAGCGAGCAAAGTATATTTAAAACAACTGTATAAAAGAGCTGCGCAAAATCGTGGGTACGAGGCGAAGGAAAAGTACGGAGACTTTTACACGTTAATTGATTTATTAACGAAAAAAGGAATATATACAGAGGCGCTTATCGAAAAGTATTCGAAGGATGAAATTGACTATTTCGGTCAACAAATCGATGCAACGAAGGACAATTTATTCCATTATTTAGCCTTATATACGTTAGCGACTCGTTATTTAGCGACGGACCACGAAAAAAACGAATATGAATTACCGCAGGAGCGCTGGATGATTATCGCGATGCATTTAATGCAAGATGAGGCTCGTGAAAAACGTACAGAGCTCGTTTTAGAAGCGTATTGGGCGCTTAGTAACTTATATATGACAGTAGCGACACCGACGATGAACAATGCTGGTAAAACGCACGGACAACTTTCTAGTTGTTTTATCGATACGGTCGATGATAGTTTACAATCGATTTACGACGTAAATACAGACGTTGCCCAGCTATCGAAAAATGGTGGTGGCATCGGTGTATATATGGGGAAAGTTCGCGGCCGCGGTAGCTCGATTAAAGGCTTTAAAGGAATGTCTAGTGGGGTCGTGCCATGGATTCGTCAATTAAACAATACAGCGGTAAGCGTCGATCAACTCGGAACGCGTAAAGGTGCGATCGCTGTTTATTTAGATATTTGGCATACCGATATTGAAGCTTTCTTAGATTTAAAGTTAAATAACGGAGATGAACGTTTACGGGCGCACGATATTTTCACTGGTGTTTGTATTCCGGACTACTTCATGGAACAAGTGGAAAAACGAGGCGATTGGTATTTATTCGATCCGCACGAAGTTCGCCAAGTAATGGGTTACTCATTAGAGGACTTTTACGATGAGAAAAAAGGCGAAGGCTCGTGGCGTGAAAAATACGAAGAATGTATTGCTCACGAAGGATTGACGAAACGAAAAGTTCCTGCGATCGAAATTATGAAGCGGATTATGATTTCTCAACTTGAAACGGGAACGCCGTTTATGTTTTATCGTGACGAAGTAAACAGGAAGAATAATAACGACCATGCGGGAATTATTTATTGTTCCAACCTTTGTACGGAAATTACACAAAACCAAACACCGACAGAGCTTATTGAAGAGTACGTAGAAGATGAAGATATTATCGTGAAAAAGTATCGTACAGGTGATTATGTTGTCTGTAATTTAAGTTCGATTAACCTCGGACGGGCTGTACCGAACGACGTACTAGAACGTCTCATTCCGATTCAAGTCCGTATGTTAGATAATGTGATCGACATCAACACGTTACCTATTCATCAGGCAGAACTAACGAATGCAAAATATCGCGCGATTGGACTCGGTACGTTCGGTTGGCATCACTTGCTCGCGTTAAAAGGAATTGAATGGGAGTCAGAAGAAGCGCTCCAGTTCGCCGATGAACTATACGAAAAAATCGCTTATTTAACAATTGAAGCGAGCATGGAATTAAGTAAAGAAAAAGGAGCGTATCCGCTCTTTGAAGGCAGTAAATGGCATACAGGTGCATATTTTTCAGTGCGTAATTATACGGATGAAAAATGGCAAACATTAAGCGAAAAAGTGCACAAACACGGGATACGTAACGGTTATTTAATGGCGATTGCACCGAATTCATCGACGGCGATGATCGCAGGATCGACTGCGAGTATCGATCCAGTTTTCCAAGTGTTTTATTACGAGGAGAAAAAAGACTTCAAAATTCCAGTTACTGCACCAGACTTAACGCATGAGACGTACAACATTTATCGACGCTCCGCTTATATCGTCGATCAACGTTATTCGGTAAAACAAAATGCCGTTCGGCAAAAGCATATCGACCAAAGTATTTCGTTCAACATGTACGTACCGAATACGATTCGTGCGTCCGTTTTACTCGACTTACACTTACGTGCTTGGAAGGAAGGATTAAAAACGTCCTATTATGTTCGTTCAACTGCGAACGACATTGAAGAATGTGAGTGGTGTCACGCATGAGGTGTTTAATCGCTTATTTATCGTATAGTGGTAATACGGAGGAAGTAGCGGAGCTCATACAAGAGGAGGCGGAAAGAAGAGGTGCGGTCGTCGATATGCATGAGATCGGAATCGATCGCGTCACCGGTTCTCTCGATGTGTATGATACAATTTTCGTCGGTACGTTTACGTGGGACCTCGGACGCACACCGGAAGAAATGAAAGAGTTCGTTTTAGAAGTCGGTTATAAGCCAGAAAATGTTGCTGTTTTCGGAACGGGCGATACACAATTTGGCGGAGACGATCTATTTTGTAGAGCGGTTGACCGTTTAGTGACTTTTTACAATAGCAAATGGGACGGATTAAAAATTGAACAATCACCGAGAGGATTTCAAGAACAATATGTATACGAATGGACAGAAAGGGTGTTAAATGATGTCAAAAGTATTAGAACGAGCGAAAACGTTAGAGCCGCGTTATCCTAATAAATCAACAGGAGTGTTCGGTGGCAAATCAAGTGGTATATTAAACTGGAATGATATTGCGTATCCGCATTGGTACAACATGTATAAACGACTTGTCGGTAACTATTGGCAAGCAGATGAAGTAAACATGGCGAGCGATATTAAACAATTTCCAGAGTTAAGTGAAGCAGAAAAAGATGCTTATTTGAAAATTATCGGGCTTTTATCGACCCTCGATGCGCCACAAACGCGAACAGCTTTACTTTTCTCGCTTTATGCGACAGACCCAGCAGTGCAGTCAATTATGGCAGTCATCGCACAACAAGAAGCAGTTCATAATGAGTCATACTCATATGTTTTATCTTCTGTCGTGTCGCTTGCAGAACAGAATGAATCGTTTGAGCTAGGTCGTAAAGATCCTGTTTTATTAAAACGAAATGAAAAAATAATGCACTATTATAATACGTTCGTTGAAGAGCCGACGATCGAAAACATTTTAAAAACGATGGTTTATACGATTTTACTTGAGGGAATGTTTTTCTATTCTGGTTTTGCATTTTTCTACCATTTGGCGCGTAACAACAAAATGGTCGGAACGTCTACGATGGTAAGTTACATTAATCGAGATGAATTAGAGCACGGGCGTTTCATTTCGGAAATGTTTAGAGCGACATTGGCGGAAAATCCGGAGTATAACAACGAAGAAATGATTACGTTCGTCTATGATAGTTTCAAAGATTCCGTTGAGTTAGAAATTGAATGGTCGGAATACGTCTTAAAGGATTTAGAGGGAATTGACTTAGAAGAAATGGCGGGCTATGTGAAATATCGCGCGAATAAAATGTTACGTATGATGGGATTACAAGAACAATACCCTGAATATGTTGAAAACCCGATGAAATGGATACGTGCGTATGCTGATAATTTCGACAGTACGAAAACGGACTTTTTTGAACAGAAATCACGTCAATATACGAAGACGAGCGATTTGAACGGATTTGATGATTTGTAATAAAAGACGAGGGCTAACAAACGTTGCCCTCGTTTTCTTTATGCAGTTTTTTCGTGCTTCTGTTTCTTTCTGCGAGTAAATAGTTTTTTAAAGCCACGATTTATATCTTCGAACAGTAAGTAAACACTCGGTATTAATAAGAGTGTAATGAACGTTGAAAAGAGTAACCCGGAAATGACGACGACAGCAAGAGGTGATTGGTAACCGCTTGATGTTCCCGTTGCCATTGCTAGTGGTAACATACCGCCAGCAGTTGTTAATGTCGTCATAAAGATTGGGCGAATTCGATCTTTAGCTGCTTGAACGACCGCACTGTTCATTTCAATTTGATCATTTCGCAATTGTTTGATTCGATCGATTAATAATATACCGTTATTAAGTACAATACCGACGAGCATGACAATTCCGATACCTGACATAATATTGAATTCTTTGCCCGTTATGACTAGACCAATAAGCACACCGGTAATCGTAAACGGTATGATGAGTAAAATAATGAACGGGTGTTTTAAACTGTTAAACTGTATTGCCATGACGAGAAAGACGAGAAATAGCGCGAGTGCAAAAATGACGAGTAAATCTTCTGTTGCTTGTTTTTGCTCTTCCAAATCCCCAACGACTTCGATATGATATCCTTGATCGAGTTCGCTATCGTTCATAATATTTGAAATTTCATTGTGAATGTATGCTACTTGTTGCCCTTCCATATCGGCGCGAATAGAAATATAACGCTCTCCATTTGCTCGTTCGATTTCATTTACCATTTCCACTTCTTTTAACGAAACATATGTCGATAGTTTCTCTTCTTGAAATGGGCTATTAATTTTTGTGTTTAGAAGTGCTTTTTTGCTCTCAATCGTTTCATCATAACGGACGATAATCGGAACGTTACCATCATCACGCGTGATCTCACCTACTTCTACATCACTAAATTGATCGATTAGAAAATGTTGTATTTGTAGAGGCGTCATGTTCGCTTCATTTAACTTCTTTTCATCGAACTGTAATGTTAATTGTTGTGATGTTTCTCCACGTCCAACTTCAACAGTTGATATAGCATCAATTTTCTCAACTTCTTCTTTTACTTCATCAGCGATGTTATTTAATACTGTAAAATCTTCCCCATAGACACGCAGTTCAATTGGAAAGCCAGCTGCACCCTCGATCGCTGAACCGACATATTTGATCGGGTAATCGTCTTCTAAGGCGCGTAGTTTTTTCAAAATGAGCTCGTTTACTTCACGTTGTTCCATTGTCTGTTCCGACTCATCCGTCATGTTGATCACTGTATAAAGAAGCCCTAAATTATCAAGAACGATTGTTGATTCAATATCGGGAATGTTGTTAAGTTCTTCATCTATTTTTAAAGCGAGTTCTTCTCTTTTTTCTGCTGTCGCTCCTTCGTCAAGCTCAATAACGACTTCCGCATAACGATCTAATATATCAGGCATAAATTGTGTCGGTATTTTCGAAAGGAAAAAGAATGAACCGACAAATATAACGATAAATAAAGAAAGGATGCCGATTCGATTTCTTTTCTTCGCTGTAATCCATGAGACGATCGACCCGTAACGTTCAATTAATTGTAGTTTTCCTCGTTTACGCTTCTTTACTTTCAAGAAATTTTCCGCTAAAACAGGAATAAGTGTAAAGGCGACGAGTACAGAACTTATTAATGTTACAGAAATGACAACCGTTAAAATGATAACGATTTTTCCGACTTCCTCATCAAGTAAAACGAATGGAATGAAGACGACGATCGTCGTTAACATCGATGCAATGACAGCACCAATTACTTCTTTCGTTCCATCGATGACCGCTCGTTTGTTAGCATAACCGAGTTCCTTTTTCTTAAAGATAGATTCTAAGACGACAATCGCTGCATCGACTAACATACCAATTCCAAGTCCAAGACCGATTAGTGATAACAAATTAAAGCTATAGTCTAGCAGTGTCATCGTAATGATCGTTAACAAGATAGAAGCAGGGATAGATAAACTAATGATAAACGTTGCTCGTATATTGCGTAAAAAGAGCAAGAGGACGATAATCGCAATAATTCCCCCGGCAATGATGTTATCTTTTACCCCATCGATTGCATTTTCTACATAATCAGCTTGAGCAGCGACTTCAGATATCGTTACTCCATTGTCGTATTCTTTATTAATGGCCTTTATTTCCTCACGTACGGATTTAGTCATATCGATCGCTGTTACATCGCTAGTACGTGCAATTTGCACGAGTAAAAAGTCCGGATTGCCATTTTTCCAAGCAACATTTGTATCTTCAATTTCTTTTTCTTTCACGGTAGCAACTGTTTTTAATTTCTTAACGCCCTCATTTGTCATGAGCGGAATATTTTCGATATCTTTTTTCGATTGTAATGATTCCGTCCAACGAAGTGTAGGTTTACCCGACTCTTTTTCCAATGTACCAATTGAGTGATTCGTATTCATTTGTTCCACTTGTTGAACGATATCTTCTTTCGTGACGTCGTATCGCGTAAGTTTTTCTTCATCAAGTGTTACGATTATTTCTTTTTCTGTTGCACCTACGACGAGTACTTCGTTTACCTCTTTTAAAGACTCTAGGCGAGGTTTCACGACATCATTAGCAAAAGTCGACATCTCTTTCATACTTTCCCCAGAAATATCTAAAACAAATTCATATTGTCCACTCATTGCTGCTTGCATGACGAACATATCTTCAACTATTGGCAATTGATTCGTTACATTACTCACTTTACTTTCTATCTCTGTAACGAGCTGGCTTGAGTCGTCTCCATCAAGTGTGACAAAAATGGTACTATCATTCATCGTCGTCGTCGACATATATTCATCGACACCGTCCATAGATTCTAACATCTGTTCAATTGGCTTTGTAACAGCTTCTTCTACATCTTCCGTAGGCATTTCTTTTGTCGACACAACGACGAGCGCTTGATTAAACGTGATCGAAGGTAATAGCTCCCTATCTAACTTTGTAAAGCTGTATAGACCGAGTCCAAACGTTAAAAAAACGAATAGACCGACGACTATTTTTCGTTTTAATAAAAACTGTAACAATACGCTCTTCCTTTCCTTAGGTAATTGGTTAGCTACTCATGTAACTAACTGTATATGTTATGGACTTGAAAGTCAACTGCATTTTTAAAAATAGTACAAAAGACTAATTTACAAACTTCCGCCGCATCTTCATATAGGAATATGTCACCTAATATGGTTTATTTATAGAAATAATGACAATGCTAAAAATGTATGACGTATGAAAGGAGACGAAACAACGATGAATACATGTCGTCTAATCATGTTGTTTATGGTACTATCAATATTTTTAATCGGTTGTAATGGAAAGGAAAAAGAACCAGAACTTCATCAGACAATGGAAAATAGTGTGGAAGAAGTAACCGAGGTTACGAAAGATACCGACGAGGAACAAGTACTAGAAATTGAAATGATCGATACAGCCGGTGTCGATGTAGGCATCGCAACGATTACAGAGAAAAGTGATGGTGTTCATATAACGGTAGTCGCTCACCACTTACAGCCAGGATTACATGGTTTTCATATTCATGAAAAAGGGGCTTGTGAAACGCCTGACTTTACTTCTGCAGGTGGTCATTTTAACCCATTTCATAAAAAGCACGGCTTTGATCATCCGAATGGTCCACATGCTGGTGATTTGCAAAACATTCGGGTAAACGATGATGGGACAATTGAGACGACGGTCGTTAACCATCTTGTGACATTGAAGAAAGGAGAAAAGAACTCGTTATTTTCGGATGAGGGAACGACACTTATTATCCATGAGCGTGCAGACGATTATGTGAGTCAACCGGCAGGAGACGCAGGTGATCGTATCGTTTGTGGTGTTATTTATAGTGGGGAAAATTAAAACGAAATTGTTTGTAAAAATAGAACGTCATAATGTAAAACGTTATTTTAATCATGTATACTAGCTAATAGAAGAAAGGATAGATAAATAAATGCGTACAGCAGTTGACCGTATACATGATGAAAAAATTTTCTCAAAAGATTTCGCCCTCATATGGTTTGCGAACTTTTTTGTCTTTTTAGGTTTTCAAATGACGTTACCGACGATTCCAGTTTTTATTAATGATCTCGGTGGTAGTGATCAACTAATTGGAATCGTCGTCGGTGTATTTACATTTTCCGCATTAATTATACGACCGTATGTAGGTCATGCTTTAGAGTCGAAAGGCCGTGGGTATGTCTACATTTTCGGTCTCTTTTTGTTCGTTTTATCCGTTGGATCCTTTGGGTTTATTTCAATCATATGGATGCTTATTATGATGCGAATTGTCCAAGGTGTCGGTTGGGGTTATTCCACGACAGCATCGGGAACAATTGCGACGGATTTAATCCCACCGAACCGACGTGGGGAGGGGATGGGTTATTTCGGTTTATCTGGTAACTTTGCGCTAGCTGTCGGTCCTGCATTAGGGTTAACGTTAGCGCATACGATTAATTTTACAGTCCTCTTTCTCGTTTGCGCGGCGTTAGGCTTTATTGCCCTTATACTTGCTTTAAATATTCAATATAAAAAAGTAGACGATTCACCTCATAAAACGAAGCCTGCTCGATTTGACGTATTTGAAAAAAGTGCCCTGCATCCTGCGATTATATTATTTTTCATTACGTCGACTTTCGGTGGAATTACATCGTTTCTACCGTTGTATACAGCGGAGAAACAAATCGCAGGAATCCAATTATATTTCATTTCTTTCGCTTTATTTTTAATGTTATCTCGAGTGTTTGCCGGAAAAATTTATGATGAAAAAGGTGATTTATACGTCGTCCCACCAGGAATATTACTTACGTTTATCGCCATGCTCTTACTATCATGGTTACCGAATACGATAACGATGATTATTGCTGGGGCATTGTTCGGCTTTGGTTTTGGGGCTGTACAACCGGCATTACAAGCGTGGGCAGTCGATAAAGCACCGGAAAACCGAAAAGGAATGGCGAATGCGACGTTTTTTTCCTTTTTTGATTTAGGTGTAGGTGTTGGCGCCATATTGTTCGGACAGTTAGCGTATATGTACAACTATGCGGTTATTTATCTCGTAGCAGCACTGTTCGTTTTTTTCGCACTTATTTATTACTTTATTTTAATTGTTACCGGTCGACGCGAAGGGCGAAAAGCTCGACAAAGTACTTAAAAAAAGTTTAGCATTACGTGCCACGTCTCTTTTCGCGTGCACGGAGGGGGAAAATGATGGAGCGAATTACGCATGAACAAATTGAACAAATGTTTCCACGAGATGTATTCGAACGTGGACGTACATATTATAAAGAGGAACGTGTTCACGGACTTAGTTTCCATAAACATGAACGCGCTTGGTTTGCGGAAGTACATGGCAGTGAGCCATACTACGTGGAAGTCGGGATGAAAAAGTTAGCCGAGAGCAAGGTTCGATTATATTGTGAATGTCCGGCTTATCATACGTACCGTACGTGTAAACATCTCGTCGCTGTTTTGTTAGCGGTAGCGGATCGGGAACAGAACGAAGCGTTATCACCAGAATGGACAGAACGCTTTTTGCGAGACGTCGTACAACATGTACACGTTCCAACGACGACTCCTATCTTTGAAAAAATGCCGATGCAAGTCGAATATATTCTTCGACTTGATCAACGAGACAAAGTTTGGTTGCAATGTAAAACAGGTGTATCACATCGATACGTTATTCATCGAATGCGCGAATTTTTAGATGACATATTAGCGGAAGAAGCGTATTATTTTACGAAAAAATTTACGTATGATCCGGAAAAGCACTTTTTCTCACAAGAGGATATGGAAGTTTTTACACTTATACATGATATTATAACGACGGGTGATATGTTTACCGATCGTTATTACGATGCTGCAAATGCATATGATCGCCGAGAAGTGCTCATTCCGCCGGTGCTTTTTAAAAACTTATTACGTAAAATTAAGACACGTCATGTAACGGTCGAAACAGAAAGTGAGGCGTACTCGTCTATTCACATTGTCGACAAGGAATTACCGACAGAGCTTGCTGTTCAGGAGACAGATGAAACAGCGTATACGCTATCGATTACGAAACGAGAAGATGAACGTTATTTACAGGCGTACAAAGTCATTTTTGCACATGGAACATTTTACTTTCCGGAAAACGCACAGTTACAGTTTTACGAACAAATAAGTGCTCTTCCAACGGAGACTAACGTACCAATTACGAAAGAACAGGCGATGCCGTTTTTTTCCGAAGTCGTACCGACGTTAAAGCAAATTACGACCGTTGAAGTCGATGAAACGTTAACAGCATCGTTTATCGACAAGCCGTTAGAAGCAAAATTATATTTGCAATGGAAAAATACAGTTATTACAGGTAAACTCCTTTATCGATATGGCTCGGTCGAATTGAATCCTTTTTACCGTGACGAAGATTTACATGAAGTCGTCATTCGTGACGTACAAAAAGAAAAACAAATTATGAATATTATCGAACAGGCAAACTTCCACTTTAACGGTGAAGAGCTTTATATCGATGTAAGTGAAGATGCGATTCTCTATGAATTTCTTCATACGATAGTACCTGAATTGGAGAAATATGTGACAATTTATGCAGAAAAGGAAATTCAACAAATGATCGTAACGGAGCAACCGAAACCTACTGTATCGGTCGATGTACAAACTGATACGAATTTATTAGAAATTGGTTTTGAAATTTCAGGTGTCGACGAAGCGGAAGTAACGGAGCTACTACAAGCGATCGTGTTAAAGAAGCAGTATTACCGTTTACGCACAGGTGGGTTACTATCACTAGAGGGAGAGGAGTATGAGGCGACGCGGCAGTTTTTAATCGATCTTGCTTTGGATGAACGTGATTTAGTGCAAGATTCGGTCATCGTTCCGGCGTATCGTTCCGCACAATTAGATGAATATGAGGACCTTTCCTTACAATATAGCGCGACGTTTCGTCAATTAATAAAGCGGATGAAAGAACCGGAAAAGCAACGATATGCAATTCCTGAACAATTGCATGCGACATTACGAGATTACCAAAAGGTCGGTTTTCAATGGTTCAAGTCGTTAAGTGCGTACGGATTAGGAGGAATATTAGCGGACGATATGGGACTCGGGAAAACGATTCAAACGATCGCCTTTTTACTTTCGGAGCGAAGTGAGAAGCCGCATTTAGTCGTTGCCCCATCATCTGTCGTTTACAATTGGCATAACGAATTTAATAAGTTTGCTCCATCGTTCCGTGTCGCTGTGATCGCTGGGACGAAAGAAGAGCGGGTAGAACGTATGAAAGAATCAGAAGATGCGGACGTTTGGATTACGTCATACGGGACGTTGCGTCAAGATGAGGCGGTATACGCAGACTACACATTCCATACATTTATTTTAGATGAAGCGCAATATGTAAAAAATTACGCAACGAAAACGTCACGTGTCGTTCGTCAAATACAAGCGCAAAGACGTTTTGCTCTAAGTGGTACACCGATTGAAAACTCACTTCATGAACTATGGGCGATTTTTCAAGTTATTTTACCTGGCTTTTTACCATCAGAAAAACAATTTAAACATTTCGATGTCGCTCGAATTGCTCAAATAACTCGTCCATTTATTTTACGACGCCTAAAGCGCGATGTGTTACAAGAATTACCGGAGAAAATTGAATCCGTGCATATTTCTGAGCTGTCGCGTGAACAAAAAGAGTTATATGTCGGTTATTTACACCAGTTAAAAACAGAGGCAGAAGCGACGTTTAAAGCAAATGCATTCCAAAAAAACCGGATGAAAATACTCGCCGGGCTTACTCGATTACGGCAAATATGTTGCCACCCGTCCTTATTTATTGAAAACTACCAAGGTACGTCACAAAAACTAGAGGAATTAATCGAGTCGGTACAAACGATGCTTAAACAAGGGCGTCGCATATTAATTTTTTCACAGTTTACGAGTATGCATGAAATTATTATGCAACGACTCGAGGCGCTACACATTCCGTCCTTTTATTTGCACGGGCAAACGAATGCAAAAGAGCGTTTAGCGATGGCAGAGGCGTTCAATAATGGAGAAAAAGATGTTTTTCTTATATCGTTAAAGGCTGGAGGAACCGGTTTAAACTTAACAGGTGCTGATACAGTTATTTTGTACGATTTATGGTGGAATCCGGCAGTTGAAGATCAAGCTGCAGACCGCGCGCATCGATACGGACAAAAAAATGTCGTTCACGTCATTCGTTATATTACAGAGGGAACGATTGAAGAAAAAATATACGAATTACAGCGGAAAAAGCGTCAGTTAATCGATAAAGTGATTCAACCAGGTGCTACGATGATTGATCGTTTATCGGAAGAGGAGATCCGGGAATTGTTAAACTTATAAAAAGTTGCTCCATCATTATAAAGGAGCAACTTTTTATTTATATTATTTCAGCCCCTTTCAGCTTCACCTTCTCGTTCTAACATAAAGGTGTCAACTGAATCCTGTAAACTTTCAGCCATCGTTGCTAAGTTTTGTGTCGCACTATTTATTTCCTCCATCGTTGCTGTATGCTCTTCGGTCGCGGCAGCGACTGTTTCTGCATTGCGTACAGTTGCTTCCGATAGTTCTTCAGTTTCTGATGCGATCGTCGTTAGTCGTGATGCATCTTCATTCATCGCTCGTACGTCATGCGCGACTTGCTCAATTTGTTCCGTCATTTTTACGACTGCACTAGAAATATTACGGAAAGAGTTCCCTGCCTCATTCGTTAACGCGATTCCCTCACGAATAACTGGTTCATTTTCGCTCATCGTTTTTACTGCATGGTCAATTTCCTGTTGGATTTCCGTAATTAACGAACTGACATCCCCCGTCGCTTCGGCAGATTGCTCAGCTAATTGTCGTACTTCATCAGCGACGACAGAAAAACCCATCCCGTGTTCACCAGCACGTGCTGCTTCGATCGATGCATTTAGTGCAAGTAGATTTGTTTGTTCGGATATGTTTGAAATGAGTGAAATAATATGTTCAATTTGATGCGACCGCTCATGTAACCCATGAATGGCATTATTTAACGATTCCGTTCCTTCACCGATGACATGCATTTGCTCGCCTGCTTGATCGACGATCTCGTTTCCACTGTTCGCTGTTTCGATCGTTTCGTTCGACGTTTCATGAACTTGCATTACTTGTTCCGTTATATGATTGATCGCCTCCCCCATTTGTGCGACGGCATCGACAGCCTCTTTCGCATGCGTCGCTTGTCGCTCTGCGTCTGTTGCTACATCTTGAATAGACGTACTAATTTGTTCCATCGCTTCACTCGTCTGGTCACTACCGACGGAAAGTTCTGCTGCCGTACTTGCAACTTGCTGTGACGTCGTTGCTGTTTGTCGAATCGTATTTTTTAAGTTACACGACATTTCGTTAAAGTGAGTAGCTAACGTCCCAAGTTCGTCGTTGTTTTTTATAGATAGTGCTCGTTGAGAAAGGTCTCCTTTTGCAATAGCACGTACGTGTTCCATTATGATGTTAATCGGACGGGATATATAATTTGCGAAGAAATTACCGAAGAAAGCTCCGATTAAGATTACAATAACTAACGTAATGATCGCATTAATGATTAAACTGTTTAAATTGCTATTATATTCGTGTGTATATGCGTTGACGCCTATAATCCAACCCCAATGAGGTGCTTTTTCCGAATACGCAATCTTCTCTTGTACATCATTAGGATCATTCGGCATTGGGAAGTTGTAATACGTAAAGCCATCTCCATCTTGAGCGGCAGCGATCATTTCTTGAATGAAATAAATACCGTTATATTGTTCATCCCAAACATTTTCCCCTTCAATCGTCGGGTGGGCAATTGTGTTACCATTCTCATCGAAAACGACGAAGTATCCATTTTCACCTAGTTCAAATTCAGCCGTTATTTCTCTCGTTCCATCACTTTTTTGACGTCCGATTAAACGTTCTTTCACTTCTTCCTGTGCTTCCTCTAACGTAATAACGCCGGCATCGACGAGTTCATTTTGAGATTCGATTAATTCAATAGCTAACAAAACGTTGTTCCGTAATCCTTTCTCCGTTAATTCATCTAAACTTTTTTTCGCGAAAAAATAGTCGAAAGTGCTCGTAGCAATACCTGGCAGGATCAGTAACGTTAAAAACATAATGAGCAACTTTTTCTTCAACGATAACTTCATCCATTTTCCCTCCCATCAATAAGTAGTAGAAAAAGCAGAAAAGTGAAAGGGCTTACAAAAGTAGTCTATAAAAATCATGTTGTTACCATTATTGTACAATAAACGATTAAAAAGTACTATATACGTATGTAAATAAATGCGTAATCTTTATGAGTTTCGAAAAAAATTTCCAAGAAACGATTTATTGTAGTACGATATCCCTATACATACAAGAACGAAAGGAAAAAAATATTATATGAAGCGATGGACATATATAGGTGTTATTTTTCTACTTCTCATCATTACTTTATTTAGTCTCGATAGTAAAGACGGTGAAACGTCCGAACGTATGGAAAAAGAGCTAGAAGTTGAATCTCTTTTCCTACCAGCTGACGTTTCCGAAGAACGTACGGAGCCGATTACGCATATCGTCCTTCATTTTTCGAGTAATGCAGGAATAGATCATTCGGACCCACACGATGTGCATGCAGTACGACAAATATTTATTGATTACGGTGTATCGAGTCATTACATCATTGATCGTGATGGGACCATTTATGAACTCGTTTCAAATGATCGGGTCGCATACCATGCAGGCAAAGGAAGAATTCCGAATGAACCACAATATACAGATCGTTTGAATCATTATTCGATTGGTATCGAATTACTAGCAATCGGAACGAAAGAAGAAATGGCTTCGATGATCGATGAAGAAACGTACGATAAAATAGCGGAAGAACATCTCGGTTATACGGACGAACAATACGATGCACTCGATGCACTTATCGATGTACTCGTCACGCGTCATCCACAGTTAGAAAAAACGCGCAATCATATTATCGGTCACGATGAATATGCACCTGATCGAAAAACAGACCCAGGCTCCTTATTCGACTGGGGAAAAATAGAGTTAGAAAAGTAAAAACCCAAGTGCAACGTAAATTGCCTTGGGTTTCACTCATTCATTTAATTGAAACGGACGAAATATTCGCCCATGCCGAACGATCCTTTACGATAATCGATCGTTACGTTCTCAAAATATCGTTTTTGATGATCAGCGATGAGAAATGTTCTACCGCCTTCGTCAACGACGATATCACTTTCATTTGCTGACTCTTCCAGAGCCAGTTGTAATCTCGCACCACCTCAACCGACGATCATTTGTAAACGAATGTACGGATTGTCGAGATCGATTTTCATGTTGTTTAATTCTGTATTTATTTGCTCGAGTGCCTCATCCGTTACGTTAATCATGTTAGCACCTCCGGTACGTAAAATTAGCAATTGTTTCGTTATGAAAAGAACAACTTTGAAAGAATAAAGAGAACTCCTACCAGGAGCCACATATAAACACCGGGTCATATCGGTGACCGAAATTTCCGGGTATTTTTATACGGACTATTTCAACGATTTGTCGTGCAATTTGTATGCTTGTTTTCTTCCATACGTAGCACCTCGCCTTACTTGTATATACCCATAACCCTATAAGTATTATAAAATGTTAACTTACTCGCGTCAACATTTAAGGTTGAACAACGGTTGGAATACTGTTTCGTCACGACACGTACAACGTTCGTTCTTTACGTTCAACTACTTCACCGATGATCGCCACATCTAATCGATATTGTTCCGTTAAACGTGCAACATATTCACTTGCATCTTCTTTCGGTAGACTAATAAGTAATCCGCCGGAAGTAATCGCGTCACTTAAAATATATCGTTCACTTTCAGTGATGCTACTAGCGAAAGATACGTTTTTTTGCAACCATCTGTAATTTGCTTTTGAACCACCCGGTATAAATTGTCGTTCTGCTAAATCGACTGTACCTTGTAATAACGGAATTTGTTCACTTTTTAGTATAAAACTGACATCACTGCCATGAGCCATTTCAAAGGCATGGCCTAATAAACCGAACCCTGTTACATCAGTGACAGCATGCGGCTTAAAAGAAGTTAGTACTTCTGCTGCTCGTTTGTTTAATGTTCGCATGACGTCCGTAACATTTGTTTCCTGTTCTTTCGTTATTTCGCCTCTTTTTAAAGCGGTCGTCATAATACCGACACCGAGTGGTTTCGTTAAAACGAGCATGTCACCAGGTTCTGCTCCGATATTTTTATTTATGTTGTTAGGATGAACGATTCCAGTAACGGATAAACCGAATTTCGGCTCGTCATCTTCGATCGAGTGACCCCCGACGACGATCGCTCCTGCTTCACGGACTTTGTCGTTCGAACCGCGTAAAATGTCGGCTAGAACGTCTGGACCGAGCGTCTTAATCGGGAAAGCTACGATATTTAACACTGTTTTCGGCATACCACCCATGGCGTAAATATCACTTAGTGCATTTGCTGCGGCAATTTGTCCAAACATATACGGATCGTCGACGATCGGTGTAAAGAAGTCGAGCGATTGAATGAGTGCGATATCATCTGTTAGACGATAGACACCACCGTCATCACCGTGATCGAGACCGACTAAAAGATTATCATCTCGTTCATTTTTAGGTAAAGAGCGCAAAACTTGCGCCAAGTCACTAGGACCAATTTTACACCCTCAGCCAGCTTTCGATGAAAGAAGTGTTAAACGTAGTTGATCTGTCATCAGTTCATCCTCCTTTAGCTATAAAAGTAAATGTGCCATAATTAAAGTATAAATTGCGGTCGTGTAAAATGCGAACAAATGGATTGATGGAAGGTGAAACGATGGAACGTTTGCGCAACTTACCGGCGATTGATCGTCTAAAGCAAGATCCGCGTTGTAAAAAGTACGTTTTGGATGAAACAATTTCTGAATCGATGTTGACAGAGCTTTTGCAACAAATCGTCGCGTCCATTCGTAAGTTAATCTTACATAACGAATGG
>DATGRY010000022.1:0-6654 GCA_035303165.1 Pseudogracilibacillus sp. | reverse complement strand
GCTCCATTATGGCGGGAAAGTCGAAAAAGATAACAACCGTGAATACGGAAAAGCAGTGATTGATCTGAATCATGACGCACTATTATTTAAAGATGCACCGAAAAACCAAAATGTATGGATGAGCCATGGCGATAAAGTTGTTGACATACCAGCTTCTTTTCAAGTGGACGCAACAAGCTCCGCAACCCCTGTTGCTGCAATGAGCCATCCGGAGAAGAAGTTGTATGGTGTACAATTCCATCCGGAAGTTCGTCATACAGAATACGGCACGAATCTATTGCATCAATTTGTGTTTGATATATGTAAGTGTGACGGCAACTGGACAATCGAACATGTTGTCGAATTGGAAGTAGAAAAAATCCGCGAGAAAGTGGGCCACCGAAAAGTTCTATGTGCCCTAAGCGGAGGTGTCGATTCATCTGTCGTAGCAGCATTAATCCATAAAGCGATTGGTGATCAGCTCACATGTATCTTTGTGGATCATGGTTTACTCCGGAAAAATGAAGCGGATGAAGTGATGAAACTTTTCGAAGACGATTTTCATATGAATATTATCAAAATCGATGCCCAAGAACGATTTTTATCTAAGTTGCAAGGTGTCGATGATCCAGAACAAAAACGTAAAATCATCGGCAATGAGTTCATCTATGTATTTGATGATGAGGCAGCAAAATTAAAGGACATTGATTTCCTCGCCCAAGGTACATTGTATACAGATATTATTGAAAGTGGTACAGATACCGCCCAAACGATCAAATCGCATCATAATGTTGGCGGGCTTCCAGAAGATATGGACTTTGAATTAATTGAACCATTGAATGCTTTATTTAAGGATGAAGTTCGTGCACTAGGAACAGAGTTAGGCATGCCGGATCATATCGTCTGGCGTCAACCATTCCCGGGACCGGGACTTGCTATTCGGGTGTTAGGCGAAGTAACAGAAGAGAAATTAGCAATTGTTCGTGAATCTGATGCAATTTTACGTGAAGAAATTGCTTCCGCAGGATTAGAACGTGACATTTGGCAATATTTCACTGTACTTCCTAATATTCGCAGTGTCGGTGTAAAGGGAGATTCCAGAACGTATGATTATACGATCGGCATCCGCGCGGTTACTTCTGTTGACGGTATGACTTCTGACTGGGCACGGATTCCATGGGATGTTTTAGAAAAGATATCCATACGGATCGTGAACGATGTAGAACATATTAACCGCGTTGTGTATGACGTAACGAGTAAGCCGCCGGCGACTATCGAGTGGGAATAAGTACAAACGTTCTGTTTGCGGGTAGATAACCGCAGATATTGGCTATGCCTCTTACGCCACGACGGTTAATTAATATACGAATAAACACGCTACTATAAAACGTTTAACAAGCGTCTCTTTTACTTTGATTACGAAGTAAAGGGGGCGCTTTTTTACGTTGAAAATAACCGAAGCAATAAAGGAATTTGAGTTCGAGCAAAACATACAAGGTCTATCGGAAAGGTATATCGCATTATGCCAGTGGCGCATGAACGACTGGAAAACGTTCACTATAGACGAATTATCCATTGATGATGTGACCGAGGTGACGCCGAAGCATATAAAACTATTTATCCGGCACAGGCAACGGTTAGGACGCGAAAAGAATATTAAGATTAATAACAGATTAGCGACATTGAAGGTATTTTTTAATTATCTAGTCGATATGGAGATCGTCGAAAAAGAGAATAATCCTGCGGTGGATATTAAGAATCTCAAGGAAAGCAGAACAGTTATTACTACTTTTACGGATGATGAAGTCGTTAAAATAATTAATTCAACAGGCACGCAGTCATACAGCAATATACGTGACAAGACAATACTTATTTTTCTATTTGAAACAGGCGTAAGAGTTAGCGAATTAATCGGGATAAAAAACGAGGATGTATTTATTGATCGTATATTCATACGGGGTAAAGGCAGTCATGAGCGCTATGTCTATATATCCAAGAAAATGCGCCGACAGATGAAACGTTTCAAAAAAGAACGGCGGCTGCGTTTTAATCATATACCAAGCAGCTATGTCGACGATAGCTATTTCTTAAACCAGGAAGCTGACGGCGTGACAAGATCAAACGTTAACAAGATACTGAGACGAGCAGGAAAGAAGGTTATAACACGCGATGGAATCCGGTGCAGTCCGCACGATTGCAGGCATTACTTTGCACAAAAACAGATAAAGCAAGGTATCGACGTTTATTCTCTATCGCGATTGTTAGGTCATAGCAATATCGACATTACTACGCAGTATCTCAGAGGATTGCAAACGGACGATATTATCGAAATCGGAAGGCGTACAAGTCCGTTAAATGATATGCCGATCAAGTTAGTTTGACAGGAGGGGGTTCAAGTGGACAAGCGCATTGATATACGTATCTCTTACTATACGCGTAAAGTCGCAGAATACGGCGCAACACATGTCAACAAAGAGCGTAATACTTACAGATATGGTCGTCTAATTCGCTATAATCGTAGACTGAACGAGATCGCCGGGCGGCGAAATCGTAAATTAAAGGTGCAATATGTAACCGGCAGACAATAAAAAAGGAGCGCACACATACCGGATAAAAAAACCGATAGAGTACACCCCTAACCATGTATTATTTTATCGAAAAAGACAGGATATGTCAAATTCGGGACGTATAACCATTGAATCGAACGTACGTACTTGACAACTGGAAAGTGTGTGCCTCTACGGGGGTAAACGATGATGATGACAAAGAAAGCGGAATACATAAGCATAGACTTTAAAACATTGGAACAATACCGTACATTTGAAAGTATCAAGGAAATGGACGGTCGCATTTACGAATATATTGAGATATTGCGCCAGGACGATGTACCGCAATCCGTAATTGAATTACTACTGTTTTATGGACGTTCCAGTTTGCGGGTGACTGGCGTTAGTTTCGCAAGGAATGAGACAATCGGAATAAGTAAGCGTACTGTCGTCAGAGCCAGTCAAACTCTGGAGAAGTATGGCATGATCGAGAAGGTGAAAACGGTAAAAAAATGGCGTAAATCCGTCAATGTAATACAGAAAAAACAGGAAATGGCACCGCAATCTGTCACCACAGAAAAGGACGGACAAGTCGCACTGGTTAAGGCGAAAACTGTCGAAATCGAAAAAGAACCACCTGTATATAAACATTCTTTAAATAATTACTTATTAGATACGGCTAAGGCGGTCAAGAACGCCATTCCTGCACCGATATACGACACACTAGGTCCATTCTTTAACGCAAAGGACTTACAGCGTATCACCGGAGTTATATTCCGGGGAAAGGCGCACAAGCATGTTAAAATACGGATAGAAGATCATGCAGAAAAGTTTAAAGCAGTATTCCTAGACGTGATAAGGCGGTATAAACAGGGGACTATCCGGAGTCTGGACGGCTATCTATATACATCTGTAAAACGACTTACAAGACGGTTGTTTTTGGCAATATGAGAGAGGTAAAAAGGTGAGGTTGTGAAGCTGGAAGAACGGCTACACCGAGCGGAAGTACGGCACAATAAATTAACACCGCTATAATTAAAGGGCAGACTTTGATGGGGAGTTTGTCCATCTTTTTTACTTTATTCGGTAGTCTGAATAATTGTGTTAAAATAAATAGAGAGATTGAAAGAGAAAGATTAAAAAGGGGGAAGTGATTTTCTATGATAGCTAAAATAAACATTCCTTTATCTTATAAGATTCATTTTGAAGAAGGACTGAAATTGGTTTCTGGATATGAGAATAATAAATATTTTAGAATTGAATTTGAGCACTATACTTTATATCTTTCTGAAGATCAAGAAGAATATGAAGAAAGTCAGCAAACACAATTAAATGTAACATATGTTTACGATAAAGAGGATACCCCAACAGACCTGGATGCTCTATTGAGTGGAATAGTTTACAACTGTTTAGGCTATGTGAATGACTTTTTAACATCGGTACGTTATACGCTTAACCTTAATTATGTTAAAAGTGTTACTGTATATGATTTGCCTGAATATCTTCAGATTGAAGTGGACGGTGAAAATTATTTATATATTACTACACCCATGAAATTAATAGGAGAAAAAGAAACCCTCTCTTCAAGTAAATTGTCCTCGGTACGACAAACAATGGCAACTTGGGAGAAATATCCTGAAGTTGGGATCGTTGAACGTTTTTATTCTAGTGCCAAACATTCAATAGAAACTGAGAATTTCCTTTCTGCAATTATTGAACTACAAACATCTTTTGAAATATATATAAGAAATACAATGCGTTTAATCATTAAAATTGATGGGCAAAAACAGAATAGACCTCAGCAAGAGATACAAAAAGAGATTGAAAACAAGAAAAGTATTCCATTTAGGAACCTCATTGAACAACATCTCTCCAAGAAACTAGGGGAAAAGCTTAATTTTTTTAAACATCCAGTAGTTAAGAAATGGTATGAGAACTTATACAAAATTAGAAATGATATAGTTCACAGTGGGAAGTATTTTATTACCAATGATGAGGCGCAAATGGCATATGATAGTTATGTTGAACTTAGGAATTATATAGCTGATAAATTAGTGGATAAAAAGTACCTCTCTGAAAAAGGAAATGTTGATCTAAAATTATTTGAAGTGAATTATGCTACTCCAACAAAACAAGAGGATATTCAGCAAAAACTAAAGAAACATGATTTAGTTCCACAGGATGTGAATTTTCTTCCAGGTCAAAGTGAAAGTTAATGGATGCTTTTCCCTAATATAAAATAAAGTATATTTCGGTATCGGGTGCTTTACTTTAACAAACGAATGAAAAAATGTGACCGAATTCTAGCCGGTTGATACGATTGGCTTGATCGGAATTGACTTTGCGATGATCGCAGTTATTGTTATGGCGGTCAATGTCTTGATCACGATCAAGAGCGCAGGCAAAGGTAAAACCGATAACATACTGCGACCTCGGAACTCTATTTCAATAATTTTACAAAACGATACTAAAATAGTACTATTGTATGAGGAACTTATAAAAGTACTAGAAAGGGGGAGATCTAATAATGAGTAAGGAAAAAGTTAAGAAGCCGTTTTTTAAACGCATTTGGGTTTGGGTTGTAGCTATCATTGTTATTATTGCGATTGCTTCGGGAACAGGCGACGACAACGAGGCAGAAACGGCAAGCGGTACAGCAGACAGCGGATCCGATAAGAAGACCGAGGAGAAGGACGACGCCAAAGAGGATGACGTAACCGAGGTTAAGGTCGGGCAGCCCGCAGAAGTAGCAGACGTTACTTTTACGGTGGACGGCGTAGAGGAAACGAGCGAGATCGAGTCAGGTAACGAGTTTATAGATAACGCGGAGACTAGCGGTAAGTTTGTTATCCTAGACATGACGGTAGAGAACGGGCAAGACGAGTCTCTTATGATCGACTCTAGTTTCTTTAAGATCGTCACGGAGGACGGAACAAAGTACGATCCAATCTCGAGTGGAGACGCATTCATGGCGTTAGGCGATTCAGCTACGGACTTTTTCTTAGAGAAAATTAACCCTAACCTCGATAAGAGCGGTAAGGTTGTTTTCGAAGTAGGCGAGGACGTGGATCTATCCGAGACTATTCTCGAGGCGCAAACGGGTTTCTTCGGAACTGAGAAAATAGAAATTTCATTAAGCGAATAAGTAAAAAAAGTCGGGGATCCTTAACGGGGTTTCCCGACTTTTTTCGTTTACGCGTTTTTGCCGTCGGATCCGTGAATGTACGCCATTATGTAACATTCGAGCAAAAGCGGACAACACTAAGTTGCCACATTGGACAATTACGACTTAACTAATACGATGTATTGCGAAGTTGATAAAACACGCACAAATGCCTCTAGTTGATTTATGAGGCGAAATCCTTCATAAGCGATTTAAACGCAATTACTTTCGACTTTACGGGGGATCGTCCACCTAACTGCAAATTTGGGAGGTTGTATGGTCGAAAAAGCGGGTAAATGGCCGGCGGACTGCCGAAAAAGGGGGAATAATTATTGATTTATCTGACATGGCAGGTTATCCTAGTAAATAACGTTAGATATTCCGTTTATGCCTACGTAAATACAGGCGTAAACTATCAACTATATAAAGTAAAAGAATCGTATATAATTCGCTAGAAACCGCGTGGTGTATGATGTTACGAGCAAGCCGCCGGCGACGATTGAGTGGGAGTAGTTGTCGGAGAGCTGAAACCCCTTTGTTTACAAGGGTTTCGGCTCTTTACCCTATTTTCATTGCATTGTTATTGCATTATTTGTTTTTAATCCTTTACGTAGGTAACGAGCAGTGAACTGATTTTTAGGTGAAGTATCTCCATTTTGTGTTGCTGTTTGGTAAGACATAATACCTTCTAATTTATGGGCTACTTCAAAGTTACTGTTAGGATACAAATGTCCGTAAGTGCCGAGTGTCGTTTCAATATCTTCATGCCCTAGACGGTCTTTAATGATTAATGGGTTTTCTCCCATACTAATAAGCAAAGAAGCGTGAGAGTGTCTTAAAGCATGTAATCTAATTCGATGAACCCCAGCTTTTTTTGAAAAACGTGTAATGGCATTCGCTAACGTATGCTTTTGTGTAGGGATACCATTATAGCTCATTACAAAATTGGTTTGAACGACAGATTGC
>DATGRY010000021.1:0-12112 GCA_035303165.1 Pseudogracilibacillus sp. | reverse complement strand
TAACCTACAGCAGCATATAAATCATCTTCATTTACAAAATTAAATTTCTCACATACACGTTTTAAGTTTTCTGTAGTTAACACATCTTTTAAAGGGAAACCTAATTCTTTAATTCCACTTTCAACTTCTGTTTTCCATTTTTCAATATTTTCTTCTTTCCGTTGTCGCTTAAAAAACTGTTTAATTTTGTTTTTAGCGCGTGATGACTTCGTTATCTTAATCCAATCTTGCGACGGTCCGTATGAATGGCGCGACGTAATAATTTCAACAATGTCACCATTTTTCAATCTATAATCGAGCGGCTCCATTTTCCCATTAATTCGCGCACCGACAGTTTTATTACCAATTTCAGTATGAATCCGGTAGGCAAAATCGAGTGGAATCGAGCCAGATGGCAATTCGATGACGTCGCCTTTCGGTGTAAAAACGTACACCATATCGGAGAACAAGTCCATTTTCAACGATTCAACGAATTCTTCCGCATCGTGCGTTTCATTTTGCCATTCTAAAATCTCTCTAAACCACGTTAACTTTTCCATAAATGACTGCTCTTGTGGATCGACTCGTTTCCCTTCTTTATATGCCCAATGAGCCGCAATCCCGTACTCGGCAATTTTATGCATCTCTTTCGTACGAATTTGTACTTCTAACGGTTCACCTTTCGGCCCGATCACCGTCGTATGAAGCGATTGATATAAATTTGCTTTCGGCATCGCAATATAGTCTTTGAACCGTCCAGGCATCGGCTTCCAATACGTATGAATAATTCCTAAAACAGCATAACAATCTTTAATGCTGTCGACAAGTACGCGGACAGCGAGTAAATCGTATATTTCGTTAAATTGTACTTTTTGCGTTTTCATTTTCCGATAAATACTGTAAATATGTTTCGGCCGCCCTGATATTTCAGCTTCAATGCGCACCTTTGCTAATTCTTCTGCAATTTGCATCATTACTTCTTCAATATACGATTCTCGTTCATCACGTTTTTGTTTCATTAGGTGTACGATTCGATAATATTGTTGTGGATTTAAATAACGTAAAGCTGTATCCTCAAGTTCCCACTTAATCGTTGACATTCCGAGTCGATGCGCTAATGGCGCAAATATTTCTAACGTTTCATTCGATATACGACGTTGTTTTTCTGGTGGTAAATGTCGTAATGTCCGCATATTGTGAAGACGATCTGCTAATTTAATTAAAATGACGCGAATATCTTCTGCCATCGCTAAAAACATTTTCCGATGGTTTTCCGCTTGAATCGTCTCTTTCGACTTATATTTAATTTTCCCTAATTTTGTCACTCCATCAACGAGCATTGCGACCTCAGAGTTAAATGCTAATTCAATTTCTTCAAGTGTCGTATTCGTATCCTCTACGACATCATGTAAAAAACCGCCAGCGATCGTCTCATGATCCATATCTAAATCGATTAAAATACCTGCAACTTGTACCGGATGAATAATATACGGTTCACCTGATTTACGATATTGCCCATCATGTTTATCTTTTGCGAATTCGTACGCTTTTTGAATAAAGTCAACATGTTGTGGTGACAAATACGTTTTCGCTTTTTTTATAATGTCTTCAATTGTTACGTCACTATTTTTTGCCACATGTCATCACCTTGATTTAAAGTTATTCGTATTTCATTAATGTTAACACATCGTACCCTTGAAGTTTACTTATTCCATTTAAATAAGCTAATTCAATTAAAAATGCACAACCAGCAACGACTCCACCGAGTTGTTCAACTAGTTTGATCGTCGCTTCGATCGTACCTCCAGTTGCTAATAAATCATCTACGACGAGTACTCGTTGTCCCTTTTGTACAGCATCTTTATGAATCGTTAATACATTTTTACCATATTCTAATCCGTAATCTACAGAAATGACTTCACGTGGTAATTTACCTGCTTTACGAACAGGAATAAACCCAATTTCCATTGCATAAGCGACCGGACAGCCGATAATGAAGCCTCTCGCTTCTGGTCCGACAATTAAATCAACTTCTTTTTCTTTTGCATAAGCAATGATATCATTAACGGCGGCAGAAAAAACGTTACCGTTTGCCATTAACGGTGTAATATCTTTAAATTGGACTCCTTCTTTCGGCCAATTTTCCACGATTGTAATATGTTTTTTATAATCCATACGTTACTTCCCCCTCGGCATTTTGCCATTGTCTCCAATTTTCAAACCATCGTTTTAATTCATCATATGTGGAATAATATAAGATTTTTTCTATTTTGCCCCGTTCGAGGCGTTGTTGATATGTTTTAGATTCTGTTAACGGTCGCTTTTTGGATTGTTCACGTAATACTATTTTATCATCTTTTCGTTCGATAAACTGTAAATCAAAAAAGACTTGTAACATAAAAATAACTTTTTCTTTCGACCAATCCATTTGCATCATAATCGTCCGAATCGTATCGTGAATTTGTACAGGGTTATATTTGTACAAATAAGCATAAAGATGTTTAAACTCTTCTCTACTCGGTGGACGATATAAATAAGCATTTTCTTCGTTTACGTAATTAACAAAAATTGCATTCGGTGAAAGCACGTTAACGAGCGATGTCAACTGTTCCAAATCATGTGGCATATCGTAAATAAACAAAATATCAGTTTGTTCAGTATGAGAAGAAATGTCGTCATACGTCATGAGCGTACCGTGATTCAAGTGTTCAAAATGTCGACGAATTTCCGAATCGTCATGGCAGACGACGACGTAATGATCGTAAAGGTTCGCACATCGTTGCATCGCCTGCATCTCTTTCCTGCCACGATAGTCGAATAATTGCCATTCATTCACGGCAATATCTTGTATAAGTAATTGTACTTTTCGATTTCCATTCCATTCGTTTATTTGTAACGTACCGACTACTTCTATCGTAGCAGACGCTGATATGCCATAATAAAGATGCCCTAACCGAAAGCCGATTGCTTCGAGAAAATTCCCACGCTCATCATGTAATGAAATTTTAATATGTTGTTGATTTTGACCAATTTGTCTAATGTCTGTCGGTTTACCACGAACATGAAAAATTGGCTCTTCATGTTCAACTCCAAACGGTTGTAGGGCTTGTACTTTTTTCACAAGCAATTCCGTTGCTGCTTCTATTGGTACAGAACAATCAATTTTTATCGTTTCCTTTAAATCGGTCTCAGCTAATCGCTCTTTTGCGTACAAATTTAATCGTTCTTTTAATCGTTCAATGTGTTCAAACGGTACCGACATCCCTGCAGCTTGTGCATGACCACCAAATGCAGTAAACAAGTCTTGCTCTTCCATACAAGCATCGAATAAATTAAACCGTTCAATGCTTCTTGCTGAACCTTTCCATTCATTTGCCGCTTCATTAAACGTTAACAACATGACTGGACGACTAAATTTTTGTACGAGACGTGATGCACATATCCCTAATACCCCTTCGTGCCAATGCTGTTCGTAAAGCACGATAAAGTAATCTTCTTTTTGCACTTGACTTTCTGCTTCCTCGACTATTTTAGCAACTATTTGTTGTCGTTCCACATTTAGTGCTTCAATTTCCGTCGCAATATCCATCGCAACTTCCTTTTGATCACTTAGAAGTAACTCTACCGCTAATGAAGCGTCTTGGAGACGACCGACTGCATTTAATCTCGGTGCAATAATAAATCCAACATCGCGTGCTGTTACGACCTCATTTAACTGCACACGTTCTTTTAATGCTCGTAAACCGATATTTGTCGTTTCATTTAAACGTTCTAATCCTTTAGTCGCTAAAATACGATTTTCACCGATGAGTGGAACGAGATCTGCTATCGTACCAATTGCGACAAGATCGAGTAAATCCTTCGGCATCTCACCGAGCAAATACGTGGCAACTTGAAAAGCTACCCCGACACCTGCTAATTGTTTGAACGGATAATTATTTGAAAGCTTCGGATGAATAATTGCATAGGCCTCCGGAACTTCCTCTTGTACTTCATGATGGTCCGTAATAATAACGTCCATACCTAATTTCTTCGCATAAGATACTTCCGCTACGTTAGCTATACCCGTATCTACTGTGATGACTAACGTAATACCTTGGGCATGCAACTGATCGATCGCTTCCGTGTTCATTCCGTACCCTTCCGTAAATCGATTCGGTATATAAAATATACAGTCCGCTTGCATCCGTTCAAACGTTTTTACCATTAATGCGGTCGCTGTAACACCGTCAGCATCATAATCTCCGTATATAGCAATTTTCTCCCCTGTCTCGATTGCACGAGTAACCCGATCTTTTACTTTTTGGATATTATGTAGAGCAGAAGCATCCACCATATCATCTAGTGAAGGATGCAAAAACAGTTCCTTTTCCGCTTCCGTTGTTATACCTCGATCGTATAAAAGAGTCTCTATAATGTCTTCATGAATGACATTTTGTTCCCGCTTAAAAAGCCAATTTGCCTTACTCTTTAACATAAGGTCACTCCTTATAATATTGAACGATGTGAGCAAGGTCTTCATCCGTTAGTCCTTATTTTCTCTATTTCGCTCTTCTTTCATCGCTTCCTCTAATTCATTATTACTTATTTGTTTTAAACGTTGTTCTAACTGTCTATTCTCACGTTTTAGAGAGAAGTATTTTTTACTACCGATTGCAGTTGCAAGCAATGCACCTAATAAGACAGAAAACAAAATGACAAAAATAAGTGGTGAATGTCCTTGCCAAAATATATAATTTACTTCGACTGATTCAATATTTAATACAGCAAAAATTGAAATGACAATAACGAAGATGATCGCTAAAATGACGTACGTCTGTCCTTTCAAAAGGATGCCCCCCTTTTGTAATGATTCTTATAGTTGTTCTGAAAGTATAAGCCTCTAAACGACTATTTGACAGATCATTAATTCGATTATACTTGCGGTCCTTCTACACGTTTTCGTTTACGAAAATCAATCGGTTTTTCTTGCAAGTTACGCCCTCTAACGACGAGCCATAGTTGCGATGCTAAAAATAGTGACGAATACGTACCTGCAACGAGACCAACTACAAGCGCAATAGCAAAACCGGAAATGGATGATGCACCGAAGATTAGAAACGATAGTACAGCAATTAATGTCGTTAACGTCGTATTAATACTCCGCATAAACGTTTGAATTAAACTATGGTTAATAATAGTCGCAAGTTCTTTTGCTGATTTTATTAATTTATTTTTCTTCCGGATATTTTCGCGAATTCGGTCAAATACGACGATCGTATTATTAATTGAATAACCGATAATCGTTAAAATAGCTGCGATAATCGTTACATCAAACTCAATTCGAGTAATACTAAAGACGACTAACGTAAAGAACACATCATGTAGAAGTGCGATAATCGCTGTCAGAGCAAAAAATAGTTCAAAACGGAATGTTACGTAAATAATCATTCCGACAAAAGCGATAAGTAATGCATAGATCGCATTTTTCACAAGCTCTTGCCCGACGATCGGTGAAACGACGCTTACGTTCGGTTCGTGCCCGTATAGATCGATAAAATATTGTTTTATTTGATCGATCGTCGCCTCGTCTAACACTGAATCGAAACGCATGACAGCTATTTCACTTTCTTCTCCGGAGATTACGATTGATTTTGCCTCTAATTGAAGTTCGTCTAAATGACGCTCTACTTCCTTCGTTTCAAGTTGTTCCTCCGCTAATATTTCAATTCGCGAACCACTTGAAAAATCGATACCTGGATTAATCTGTAAAAACGATAAACTGATCACACCTATTATGACGACGATTAACGTCGTTGTAAATATTTTTTTACGATGTTTTACTACATCGACAGTTCGGTTAAAAATCGTCGGTTCTACTTCTTCTTTCGTAGCGATATGTTGAATTTGTTCTTTCTTCACACCGAAAAGATGCTTACGATCTCGCAATAAACCGCTTTGCACCCAAAAGCTTAATAAAAGTCGTGTCCCAAATACAGCTGTTAAAAAACTAACGACGATACTAACGATTAACATCGTTGCAAAACCTTTAATCGAGCTCGTTCCAAAAATAAATAAAACAACCGCTGCTAATAACGTCGTAATGTTCGCATCCAAAATCGTTACGAGCGAGTTTTTCGTTCCGGTTTTAAAAGAAGAAGAAACTGATTTTCCAGTTCGTAATTCTTCCTTAATTCGTTCAAAGGTTAACACGTTCGCATCGACTGCCATACCAACACCGAGAATGAGCGCTGCTATACCGGGTAAAGTTAATACTCCGTGCATTTTTTCAAAAACGAATAAAATTAAATAAACGTAGATCGCAATATTAATCCCGGCGATCAGCCCTGGTAAGCGATAGACGATAAGCATAAATAATAAAATCGCAGAAACACCAATGATACCTGCAAAGACAGTTTCATTTAGTGCCTTTTCACCAAATTGAGCTCCGACGGATGTAGAATATAACTCCGTCATATGGACTGGTAGTGAACCAGCATTAATAATATCTGCGAGTTGTTGCGCCTCTTCTACGGTAAAGTTACCAGTAATCATTACGTCATTTGTAAAAAGTGGCTGATCTACTGCGGGTGCTGAAATAAATTTCGGTTCCGCTTTCGTTATTTCCTCAGCAAACGAGTCACCTTCTTCAAAGTCCATCCAAATGACGAGTAAATTATCAGGTGTCATGTTAGCGATCTCTTCCGTCACAGCACCAAACTTATTAGCATCTTTTAATTTTAATGTAACAATCGGCTGATTCGTTTCACCATGAAATTCTTGACGAGCACTGCCTTCTTTAATATCGGAGCCATCTAAATATTCGACATCGTTCACATCACGAAATGATAATAAAGCAGAAGTTGATAGCATGTCACGGGCTTCAGATTGATTTTCGACCCCGGCAAGTTGGACACGTATACGATCTTCTCCCTCAATATCGATCACTGTCTCACTAATACCAAGACGATTGACCCGATCGTTTAACGTTTGCACTGTCGCTTCGAGTAGATTACGATCTACCGATTGATCTTTATCAACCGGTTCTACCTCGTATAAAATTTCAAAACCACCTTGTAAATCGAGTCCTAAGTTAATTTTTTTACCAATACCGACGATTGTCGAGCTAACTGTACCGAGTAATAAAATTACAAGGAGGAAAAATGTAACTATTCTACCTCGTTTTACCATCGTTTACTTCCTTTCTTCTTCCATTTGCGCTTCATCTGGTCGTTCCATCACTGCTTTAATTTGCGCGAGTAAATCGTCTTCTTCCTCTTCGTTTAACGTGTCAACTGTCGCATAGCTCATATATGCATTAATCGATAAATGAAAAATATCTTGCACGATCTCATGGAGCCGTTTTTCGGGGTTGTTTTGCCATACTTTTTCCATTAGACAATCCCATAGATTTATCATCGTAATGTCACGATAACCGATCATTTCCCATTCACTTAATTTACTCTGTAAAACCGGTGTAATTTCTTCTCTCCATTCAGTCACACGTTTCTTTACCATGCTTTAACCTCCTACGATCTAATTCAAAAATAGTTTGCTTGTCATGCTTTATGTACAAGTTTGCATATACATAAGTAACGATTCTTATTACTAGTAGAAAGTAGGGTATGTCATTGTCAAAACAATCGTTTCTTCACGGCACATTACTTCTTATTATGGCAGGGATGATTACTAGGTTGCTTGGATTTGTTAACCGCATTGTCACCGCCCGGCTTATGGGTGAAGAAGGTGTCGGTTTATATATGATGGCAATGCCCTCTCTCTTTCTTATTATTACTTTAACACAAATCGGTTTACCTATTGCCATATCAAAACGAGTCGCTGAAGCAAATGCACAAAATGACCATAAAAAAATAAAGCAAATTATTACTATTGCTATTATCATTATAACATGTACGAGCATTTTTTTTACGATTTGTATGATCGTCTGCGCACCAATTATAGCAAAGGTCTTTCTAACCGACGATCGCACACTGTTACCGCTTTATGCTATTAGTCCGACAATCACTATTATTGCGTTTGCTTCGATTATAAAGGGGTACTTTCAAGGAATGCAAAATATGAAGCCACAAAGTATTGCGATCGTGATCGAACAATTCATCCGAATTACAGCAGTGTTTATCCTCGTCTACATTTTTATACCACACGGAATCGATTATGCAGCAATGGGAGCAATGCTAAGCATCGTCATTGGTGAAATAGCCGCACTCGTTTATTTAACACATAAATTTAAGCAACAAAAAGTAATTTCAGTACGAAAAAACTTTTTTACGACGATAAAAGGAACGAAAAAGGTTCGAAAGGAAATGTTTTCTATTGCCTTACCGAATACAGGTGGACGCCTTATTAATTCATTTGGAGCTTTCCTCGAGCCGATTCTCGTTTCACATAGCTTACAAATTGCCGGGATTCATGTACATCGAGCAACGAGTCAATACGGAGAGCTAACCGGCTATGCAATCCCATTGTTACATTTACCAACATTTATTACTAATTCATTATCGATCGCCCTCGTTCCATCTATATCTGAATTAGCTGCAAAAAAAAATAAACGAGCTGTTCAACATAGAATTCAACAAGCAGTACGTATTTCTTTTGCTTCCGGTGCTTTGGCGACCATCGTATTTATTCTTTTTTCACATACAATATTAACATATATGTACGGCACAAGTAACGCAAGTAAATATGTCGTATTTTTAGCACCTTTTTTTCTTCTCATGTACATTCAAGCACCTTTACAGTCAGCATTGTTCGCGTTAGATTTGGCAAAATATGCAATGTGGAATAGTTTCATCGCCACTTTCGTAAAATTTTCCGTACTCTTTATCCTTGCTTCAAACCCGACATTCGGAATGATGGGAGTTGCAATTGCGATGAGTACGGGTATCGTTTTAATAACGAGTTTACACATTTATATACTTCATAAAAAAGTCCGGTTCACGATACCAATGATCGATTGTATTAAAATGATCATACTTTTTAGTACGACATTATATATCGGTTTACATTTAAAGCGTTCAATTTTATATACAGCGAATACTTTCGTCTACTTCCTTTTTCTCCTTACCATTTTAACGATCATCTACATCGTCCTTCTAATTTTGTTACGATTTATAACGAAAGAAGAATGGAAGCAAATACCGCTTTTTCAACATAAATAGCACGTCTATTTTCTGTCGTATTGAATATATATGACATTGAGGAGGGACGAGATGAAGAGTAGCGATATCGTAGCAATTGGCTACGGTTTGTTGACCATTTTTATATGTATTATCGTCGCTAGTTTTATATTTAGTATTATTATTCATTTTAGCTCAATGAATGAATTTACTTTGGCGATTATGACGACAGTAACGAGTATTATTTCACTGTTTTTAGGTGGCCTTATTGCTGGCTTGAAAGGAAAAAGACGTGGTTGGCTTATCGGAGTTGCAACAGGCGTCTTCTTTACTAGTTTTATCTTTCTCATACAATATTTAGGATTTGATCAAACATTTTCATTTGAACAAACTATGTATCATCTTAGTTTTATTTTCGTTGCGACATTAGGAAGTGTATTCGGTGTTAATTTAGTAAAATGATATTGAAAAATAGAAAAAAGAAGTTAATTGTGCAATTAACTTCTTTTTATATGTAATGCTCAATTATTCATCTACTTTCACTTCGCGGATTGCCGCGCGATCAAAAGTCAATTTCGTGTTGTTACAATTAATTACGATTAAGTCTTCGTCAATTGCATCAACGACGCCATGTAATCCCCCAATTGTAACGATTTTATCGCCCTTTTCAATTGCTGCCTGCATTTCGCGCACTTGTCTTTGACGTTTCTGCTGTGGACGAATAAGTAAAAAGTAGAAAATAACAAACATTAAAATGATCGGGGATAATGAAATTAACGTCTCCATCTTATTCCTCCTTTCTAAAAAGTTCGGGATCCGTCTTCATCTAAACCGTAACGGTCGAAAAACTCATCCCTAAAACTACCAAGTCTATCTTCTTCAATTGCAGTTCGGACTTGCTTCATTAATTCTAACAGAAAATAAAGATTATGATAAGTAGTAAGTCTAAAACCGAATATTTCATTCGTATTTATTAAATGGCGAATATATGCCCGTGAATAATTACGACACGTGTAACAAGAGCAGTTTTCATCGATCGGTGAAAAGTCACGTGCATATTTTGCATTTCGTACGACGAGTCGTCCATTCGATGTCATACACGTTCCATTACGAGCAATCCGTGTCGGTAAAACGCAATCAAACATGTCGACACCACGAATGACTCCATCGATTAAGGAACCTGGTGAACCAACTCCCATTAAATAACGTGGTTTATTCGTCGGCATAAGTGGCGTCGTTGCTTCTAGCACCTCATTCATCACTCGTTTAGATTCTCCAACGGATAATCCACCTATAGCGTATCCTGGAAAATCTAATGATATAAGATCTTCAGCACTTCTTTTACGTAAATCGAGAAATTCACCACCTTGAATAATCCCAAAAAGTGCTTGGTCTTCTTTGCGTGCGTGAGCTTCTAAACAACGTTCAGCCCAACGTGATGTGCGATTTACGGAACTTTCCATATATTCATATGTCGCCGGATAAGGTGGGCATTCGTCAAGCACCATCATAATGTCAGGTCCTAAATCATTCTGTATTTGAACTGCTTTTTCTGGAGATAAAAACAATTTTTCGCCACTTAAATGATGGCGGAAATGTACACCTTCCTCCGTTATTTCACGGCGGTCGCTTAAACTAAAAACTTGAAAGCCGCCTGAATCAGTTAAAATTGGGCGTTGCCAATTCATAAATGTATGTAAGTCACCCGCTTCCTTTACGATATCCTCTCCTGGACGTAGCCATAGGTGATACGTATTTGCCAAAATGATTTGTGCGTTTATTTCTTCTAGTTCCTCGGGACTCATCGTTTTTACCGTCGCTAATGTCCCTACTGGCATAAAAATAGGTGTATCAAATGAACCATGAGGCGTATGTACTTTCCCAAGCCTTGCCCCAGTTTGGTTACACGTCTTCAGTAATTCATACGTTATTGCCATGAAATGCTCATTCCTTCTTTTGTAATATAAACATCGCATCACCAAAACTAAAGAAGCGATAACTTCGTTCAATTGCTTCTGCGTATGCCCCTAAAATTTTCTCTCGACCAATGAATGCACTCACGAGAACGAGTAAAGAAGATTTAGGTAAATGAAAATTTGTAACTAAGCCATCGATCGCACGAAAACTATACGGTGGATATATATAAATGTCTGTCCAACCTGAAGTCGCAACAAATTTATTCTGTTCTCGATTAAAAATAGATTCTAATACGCGAACAGACGTCGTTCCAACTGCGATAATTCGTTCATTATGACGTTTTGCATCATTTAATATTTGAACACTTTCTTCTGTAATATGAAAATATTCCGCATGCATCGTATGGTCTTCAATTCGTGTCACATCGAGCGGACGAAAAGTGCCTAAACCGACATGAAGGGTTACTGGAACGATTCGTACCCCTTTTTTTCGTAACCGGTCTAACAGCTTTTCTGTAAAATGTAAACCAGCAGTCGGAGCTGCAGCAGAACCACTTTCTTTTGCATAAACGGTTTGGTACCGTTCTTTATCAGTTAACGTCGATTTAATATATGGTGGAAGCGGCATTTCTCCAATTCGTTCGAGCACTTCAAGCAATCTCCCATCATATTGCAACGTAAACGTACGCTCACCTTTTTCTTTTTCCGCTGTACACGTAGCAACGAGGGTCTCATCCCCGAATGAAACTTTAGAACCTACTTTTACCCGTTTTGCCGGTTTTACAAGAGCAGTCCATTCATCTTTTCGAACTTCGTGCAAAAATAGCACTTCAATGTTCGCGCCAGTATCGACTTTTGTACCGAATAATCGGACAGGAATAACCCGGGAATCGTTTATAACGAGACAATCGCCACGTCGTAAATACCGTTCGATTTCAGTAAACGTCGTATGTGTTTTCGTATCATTTTGTTCATCTATTACGAACAACTTTGATGCTTCACGTTTTTGCAACGGTGTTTGTGCAATTAAATGTTCTGGTAGCACATAATCAAATGCTTCTAAATTCATCTTCGTTTTCGCCTCGCCAATCTATTAACGGA
>DATGRY010000020.1:0-11488 GCA_035303165.1 Pseudogracilibacillus sp. | reverse complement strand
ATTTCCCAGTCTTCCCTCTACACATTCACGCAAAATAGGGATAGTGTTTCCCATTCCGCGCTCTGCTCCCACACTTTGGGGAAATCAAAGTTTTGTTCTTCGAAACTCCTATTAATTAATGCCTACACCGGAATTCCAGACGACTACTGCTCTACCATAAGGGAATTATCAACCTTCTTAACTAAGCTTTACTTCTAAATACGTCCCGTAATTTTAAGAACTAGTCTTTTCTCTAAAAGGAAACCATCAACACGATTAAAAAGATAAAGCCTATTACTTCAACGCTTTCAACGACCATGATGTGGCGAAAACCTTTCATTAATGGGCCTTCATCTCCAGCAGAAGCACGTTCCCAAGGATATCGTCGTCTAAAACGTGCATCGTTTTTCGATACCCGAAAACGACTCCCCATAAAAGTGTGATAAACGCGACGATGAGGGCAAGTAACCATTTTTGCCCGTATGGAATCGTTAAAACATCTTCTACTGTTTTTAGTGGACCGAGCATCGTTCCTAATAAAACGCCAGTCGTGGTAACCCCAAGACCGATTGCGCTAAAAATAAGATGTGTCTGTTTCATTAATGGTTGTAAAAATGTTCGACGTGTAGCGAGTGGTACATGTTTTGTCGCTGGAAATACACCCCAACCGACGGACATAATCCCCCCGACCCACATGATGCCAAGTAATATATGAATCGCTAAGGCGAATTGTCGTAACGTAATGATCATCTTCATCATTCCTTTATAGCGCCACTAATACATATTTGAAAGTGTTGGTAGCTGCTTCGTTTCCCTTCCCTTTTATTATCGCGCGGAGCTGTTTTTCTAACATTGATGTACGTCAACATTGTGCATACGATTTCGGATTAATTGTGAATGTTTTGTAAACTGTAGTGTTATGAACCATAAAAAAACTCACTTCTTTTTCAGTTAGTGCTACACCATAAAGTTAGATTTTCTACTCTTACTTTGTGGGGTCACTACCTTTTTTGAAGTGAGCTTTCTATATGTACGGGGGACAACGTATCCGCATACGACATCGATCAATTAGCGGGGATGTTTTGAATATAGTCGTTTCATGCTACACGATCGTTTTATAGGAGGGGACGTGTGCGCCGTGTCGTTTTCATCTATGACACATAGTTCTATTCTTTCTATAGTTGTGCGACAGTTTTTATAAAACATCGGTCGATTCGTGAAAAAAGCGCAAAATAAAGCAGCTCTCTAACACTTCTTGTAGAGAACTGCATCGTGCTTACTCCGCTAAGTCGTAATGTTGTTCTGGTGCCCTTTCTTCTTTCATCATGTCACGTACTTCTGTTAATGCGCCTTGTACTTTAAAAATGACGATTAACATTTCACAATAAATGCGGACGATGATCGGGCCGAGAAACATCGTCAATAAACCGATGATAACTTGTGGAAATGTGCTCATGTCCGATATAAATCCGAATCCTATCATTCCGATTCCGCCAATGATACAGCCGATGATCCCGAGCCAAAAAATGATTTGAATGAAAATCGGTGTAATCATTTTTTCAAACTTAAAAAACTTCCCCATCAAGCTCCACCCCTTGTTGTTTCAATGATTGCTTACGAACGATTAGACTTCTCTTTCTATAGTTCATCTTCAGAAAACATCGAATCTGGATCTTCGCCATACTCCTCGCTCGGTCCATCGTACTCGCCAATCCAAATCGTCACATACGCACACGTATATTCTTCAAAAGGAGCGTATGCAAAATCGCCATACCAAACGTCAAAATCTTCTTCGATGACAGCCGTACGATGTACGATTGCCGTATCGTCGCCAAAATGTTCGTGATTCACATCGTCAAATCTACTTGCAAAGTCTGTCGCATATTGTTCGATATTTGATGGAGTTTCAAAACAGAAGGTCGCGTCGTAAGATTCGGCTTGCGGATCATCCAAGTTATCCTCAACTAAATACCAATCTTCAGGCACTTCAAACATAAGTCCATTCGGTATATCCATAATCGTATAGCCGTCAGCGATTAGTTTCTCTTCGATCGATTGACCACCATCGTTGTCACTTGCACCCTCATCCGCTTCGTTCGACACGGCGGTAGTAGCTTCTTCCTTTGTCGCTCCATTCTCGTTCGATTCTTCCTTATTAATTTCCCTTTCCCCTTCGCCCTGGTCGTCATTTGAAGACTCTAGTTGTTCATCGAGTAATTGATTTACTTTCGATAATATTTCTTCAAATTCGTTACAGCCTGCTAATAATAGGAGCGAAAAACTTAATAGTACCGTCAAAATAAGTTTACTTCGCACTTTGTTATGACACCTCTTTTCTAGTAAAAAGTAAGAAAAGCGTAGATTGAACATATTCGACCTACGCTCATTTCATTCCTGCTGTCTGCCTACTGTTTTAATTGTTGTGCTGCCATATTGCCAATGATCGGTAATTTCATGAGCGAGCCTTGGTAAGCCTTGATCATTAATACGATCCACAATATGACGGAAACAGGCCATAACAAGATGGCAAGAACCCACCCGATAAGGGGGATAAACCCAAGGATAAAACTTAACACGAAAACAACGACCCACGTAATTGTCGATTGCATCGCATGAAACTTCACAAATTTACTGTCTTTCTCGATAATGAGAAAGATGATTCCGCTTACAAAACCGAATAAGTAACAAATTAACCCAGCAATGTTCGGCTCTAATCCCGTACTAGACTTTTCATCTCCATACGCCGTTTTATTTGTTCCCTCATTACTACTCATTCCATTTGCCTCCTTTTTGAATGAATATTTTGTTCTACATTTACTATATAAGATGAACGTTACGGGTAGGTAAACTGAATACAGTTTTTCAAAATTTTTCTATTCATTTGTCCCTTTTGTCTTCAACATTACAAAATTGTAAGTTTTATGTAATTTAGATCGATTTATCCTTTTTTCTCCACGTTTTATAATACGAGCAACGTATGTAGGAGATGGTTCGTATGAGAAATGTGTTCATTATTTTATTTACGATCATGTCATTCGGTTTTTCTTATATAAAGGGATCGGTCATTTACACCGAAAAATATTTTACAAGTTGTTTTTATGTTTCCGCTATGCAAGCAGAAAGTAAAAGCGTACGCGTTTGTTCTTACTTTTATGCTTCGAAAATTCATAACGCCAATGATAATTGAAATGATCGCAACCATATTGTCCAAGAGGTAGGGCTACAGTTTTTGAAAAACTGCAAAAAAGCTATGGAAAACTGCAAAGATGCCTAAAAATAAAAAACGACTCGTATGTAGCATACGAATCGTGTGACGGAACATTAATCTAAATAATTGTTAATTAAGTAGTATGTTCGCTCTATCGTCATTTCTTGTATCGCGCGATATGCCTCAGCAATTGCCAGTAGCCCGTACTGTTCGTCATTTAATTCATCATACAAAGCTTCCTTTTCCTGAATCCATTTAATTTGCGCTTGACGTAGTTGTTCAAATTCACTTTCGGGAAGTTGCTCCTTTATAACACCCCATACCTCATTAATTAAATCGTCCCATAAATCATAGCATTGCTTTGCTAAACCGCGACTTTCACTTGAACTAATAGCGTTGAAGTTTTCAATAAGCTCTTGTTCTTCTTTTGCTACTTCTTCCGCCTTCGCTAAATATTGCTGTTTTAAACTACCCGATGAACTAACGGTTGTTTTCGCTGTTGTCTTTTCTTTCTGCTCCGCTTTCTTCCTTTCTAGTTCCGCTCTTTCCTTTTCTAACGCTTCTTTTTCCTTTTCTGCAAGTTTTCTTTCGGCTTGTAAAATTTGTTCGTGCTTTTCATTTTTTAATGTCGTTAATTTCGAGAAGTCTTTTTCCGTTTCGAGGTCATCGAGCAGTTTTTTCGCTTCATCAAGTTCTCCATCCTCAATTAAGTTATCAACCTTAGCTAATGTATTATTTATACTTTCAACAAGTGCAATTCCCTCTTCAATAAGCTCGACATATTGTTTCACTTCGCGTTTCAACGCATACGGAATATGTTCATTGTCGACTAGTTTTTCTCCTAACCTTTCCGCTTCATACCATTCTAGCGCTTCAATCTTTTCTAGAAACGTTTCATAATCGGCTAATAGATCGACGAGAACAGTACTTTCTTCATCATCCGGTGCTTCATCAAGAACATGTTCATATAATGTTTTCGCTAACGAAATATCCCCATCAAGTAACGCCTCTTCTGCATCTTCACGCAACTTTTCTGTAGAGTCATTACAACCAATTAGTACAAACATCGGACATAACGTCAAGATAGTTAGAACGAGTCTTTTCATCCTAATTCCCCCATCAACAATCATTTCCTATACAATCTTTTTCCTATCATTTACTTATAACTTCTTGAGTATTAGTTCTAAACGATTGCATCGTGATTCCGATGATGAAAAGCCTATTGAGATCTTAGTTCTTCCGGCACTAGAATGAAATAACGAATTGCGCTACACTTCTGTTTGGAATGATTCGACGTAGAGGTGATGTAACGATGGACTTGGAGTTCGGCCAACTTTTTTACGAAGGTGAGTTAGATAAGGATCATAAAGGTGTAGGAGCGTTCATTATCGCCGGTCTTTGTTTTATTGTCGCTCTTTTCATTTCTTTTAACGCACCTTTCATTTTTTTCGGAATCCTTTTTATGGCACTAGGTATATTATTCAACCGCTTTCTACCGAAAAAAATCATTTTTATTTTCGAACGAGCAATCGTAATCAATGGACTATGGTACGAGGAAATATACCCTCGACAAGCAATAGAACGAATTGACATAAAGGAACTTCGTTCCCGACATCATAAGACAGATATCGTATATTACCGCCCATACATTGTTTTAAAAGAATCGAAAAAAGAAATACCGATTCATAAACACTTCAATGACACGACGGATGAAGTTTTTTCCCGTATCATCCGCACATACGTCACATCGAAGAAAGTGAGTGCATAAACATTCACTTTCTTTTTTGTATAAATAATTACCGCTTTTTCATTTCGATTAGTTCAGATCTCGTTTTTCCATCCTCATCAATCATTTTAATTGACCCGACGTTCGGAGCTATGTAAGAGAACCAACCATCCTCCCATTCCAATTCGATGACGTGCTTAAACTTACCAGCTTTCGTTTCTATTTCCAACTCTGTACCAGTTACTGTTACAAACCCACTATCTAAATGAGTCGGATATGTATCGCCGATTTTAATCGGCTTGTGTAGTACCGTATCGACGTGCATTCCAAAGCCAGCATATACGCCCGTTTCATCTTCTCCGTAATAAATGGGCTCTTTCTTATCTCCATTTATCATCCATTCATCCCACGTATAGCCCCCATCTTCACTCTTTTCTTTCCCGACATATTCATACGTCACTTTTCCGCCCTCCCGTACATCCCAAAATACATACGTATACTCCGGATCCATGACGTACGACCGTTCATTTATCTCGAGGTCGGCTATATCATCTCTGTTACGCTTCTTTAACTTTTTACTTTTAGATTTCTGCTCATTTTTTTCATTCGCTTTCGTCTTTTCCTGCTCGCTATCCTGCCCTTCCTTTTCCTCTACGTCCGCGTGCTCTTTCCCAAGATGTTTTTCCACAAACCTCTCCAACAATTTTTCAAAGTACTCTTCCCTTTCCTCATCTGTCATGAACGCCTCGCTTCCGACTTCAATCTCTCCAAGCGACGATGTCTCCTTTGCGAACGGATGACAACTAGCAAGTAATATGGCACATAACATCATAAACAAAAATGAAGAACGCTTCACACCAACTTTACTCCTTTCAACACCGATATACGTATAATTACTATATTACCATAAAAAACCATAAACGGTTCTCTTTTTCAGTACTTTTGGCGCACTAAAGCTAAGCTGTTCGGTGCAGTCAATTGTCTATAAAAACTGCTACGACACCTATGTCAAATAAGTCATTCGTCGCTTATCACCTATCCACCAAAGTGATATAGTAGAGTCTACAACTACAATGTAAAAAGGGTGAAACGATTGAAGCGCGCGTCAATGATCGTCGTTGCATTACTGAGTACATTCCTTCTATTCAGCTGTACGTTTTCGAATAAACGGACACTCCAATTTGCAACAGAAGGACCCTTTATCACGGCCGCCATCGCACCAGCAGGACCCGACGATTACCGAAACTTAATTAAAAAAACAATCGCCATTGAACAAAACGGCACATTTACTCTTTCCCCATCCGCTAATAAGCAAGTGAAATTAGGGGAGAACCCTCCGACCTTAACCGGTAAGTTAACCGAGGAGGAAGTGGAAAATATAAAACATCTTTTAAATGAACAAAACGTTTGGCACTTACCCGATGATATAAGTACCGAATCCGAAGATGGTACATTTTTATATTTATCGATCTATTTAGAAGACGAAGAGAAACAAATACGTGGATTAAATCCCGATCACGAAGATTTCCTAACTGTACATCGCTATCTTTTCGACTTAATCGATGACGTCGAATATAGAAAATGGTCACAAGAAGTATCAGAGCACGTTTGGGAAATGAACTCCCCTGACATCAACGAAAAAGACGAATATAACGAGGACGGCCCCTTTTTATCCATCCTCATCGATAACAACGTTGAAGACGATCTGTTCGGTGACGTTCATTTCTTTTATACATACATTACGTTAGACGTACATGGAAAACTGCAACTGTCCGCAAAGGATGAAAATTTTGAACGAATGAAAGACACACCACGCGTAGAAGAGACAATCAACGAAAAGTCCATCGCAGAAATACAACGACTACTTGAAGAGAATATATGGAAATTTGAATATTACGTTCCCGGTGGTGATGGTTATGAACAAGAAGAAATTACAGTTTATTTACGGGATGAAGAAAAAACGGTTATAAGTGAAGATCCGACAGATGTAAGATTTACCGAAATACGTGATCGTGTGTTAGCCGAAATTGACGAAGAGACGTTTACCGATTGGAGGAAGGCTGTCCAACAATATATTAACGATGAAGTGGAGAAGCTATATGATTTTTAACTTACAGCCGTTCACATACTTGCGATTTCTGAAACGATTAAGGAATACGTTCAATCCGAATAGCTTGCGTATAAAATTAAAAGCACCCCTTCAGTTAGATTTTGGTCTAACTTAAGAGGTGCACATCATACCCTAGTCTTTTTCGTTATAATCGCTTACCATCCCCACTAAACTTGCGAACCTCGCCATCTTCATCTAATGGATCAATCGTATGAGTATATGAATATCCTTTAAAGATCGTCACTAACGTTAACACTAGCGTAAATACAGTTAATATTAAGCCGATTACAATGGAAGTAACGAGCATATAAATCCCCCTTTTGGCATCATTCATTCGAGATTTATTTTATTAGTTACATGTATCATACCACAAAAAGAAATTATTTTGACATAAAAGCCTTTTAATTTACCCTTTCAATGATCTACCCAAAGTAAGAGTGCCAATATTGACGAGCATTGCCTTTATTTTTACCATAAACACCTTTCGTACAGCCTACAATTCAACTGTTCTTCAAACGTACTGTAACAGGCAGTTACGTAACTATACGGCAGTAAACTTACAATAAGGTAACGGGCGAACACGTCAATCGACAACAGTGTATAAAAGGCGAGTACATTTCGGTTAATTATATTTAATATTTTCTCTTAAATAATATTAACGCATTTACTTGCTGATTGATTATAAGGCTCGTGAAAATGTAAAGAGGCTGTCGTACGCAGCCTCTACTTTTTATATTCGTCTAACGTAAAGCGATATTCTATTTTCTTTCCTTTTCTCGTCTTTTCAGCTAAATCACCCTCAAAGTTTTCACCATCTGTACCGTACAGGTTAATCGTTTCTAATGAACCATCCGCTGTTGCCGTTACGACAAAAGTGACATCTTCATTTTTTTCGACAGTTTTATCTTCTAACCGTTTCACATGTAGACGAATCGAACCGTCATCATTCGTCGTACCTTTAGCACTGTATCCTGCAACGGTATAATCAGGTATTTCGATATCAATATCTATACTCGTTAATGCACTTAAGTTACTCTTTAACTCAATTTCATAGTAATCGTCGTGCACCTTCACGAACTCGGGTTCGATCCAGACGTCGAAATCACCTTGATCTTTCGGCGGATCGTTCGGTATTGGTTTAAACGTTGCGCTTTCTCCATCGTTTAACATCATTTCCGCCCTAGCGATCGCACCTGTCCGTGTCTGCATCGATGACGTAAATTTTTTCATAAAAGGACCATCGATATATTCGCCCTCTTCGCCATAAATTTCAGCTAGATCACTCAAAGGTTCTGGATAATATCCAACGGATAAAACGATCGGATCCCCAGTATATTCTTCTTCTGTTATTTGAATATCTATTTTAAACTTTCCATTTGCATCTACTTCCGCTTCCCCTTCAATATAAGGATTCCCATACCCAAACACTCGTGAACTTGCTCTCATCACCGCTCCCTCGGGCAAATTCGTCTTTCCAACAATCGTTAAATCCCCCGAGAACTTCGCTTTCGCCTCGATTAGTACGTGTGGATGGCCGACATCGTCAAAAGTTACGTCTCCATCTTTTATATCAGTGGCTGCTCCGACTTCTCCTTGTTCATCGACACCTAATTCGTTCATTAAACCGTCCGTAAATAAGGAAATCATGTCTTCGTATTCTGCCGCTAATTCCATTAATTGTTCTTCGGAGTATTGCTCAGGCAAAGAGGTTTCATTCATTTCCTCTTCCTTTGCACCGAACTCCTCGATCATTAACGTTTTCATTTTTTCCATTGACATAGTCAATTCCTGTTGGGATTGTTCTTCTTTTGCAACGATCTCATCAATAGAATGTGGCAACTCCATGTCATTAAATTCGTCAGATTCTACTTGTTTTTTAATATAATGTAAGTTTTCCAATAAAAGCTCATGACCGTCTAGTTGTTCCGAAAATCCCTTTTGTTGATGCTCGACGATTTCAATAAGCGGTTCGTACGTATATTCTAAATCGCTAAATTCATCCACAAACTCCCGCGCAGCAGTCATATAGGAGTTTTCGAAGACATCTAGCGCATCTAGTACTTTACCGTCCATTAGTAAGTCAATATAGCGATTGAATTCATCGCTTTCCTCTGCTAGTTTTTCATCCAAACTGTTCATATATTCACTATGTTGTTCAATTTCTTGTTTGCCTATATCCTTATCACTTTTACAAGCAGATAATGCAATTAATAGCGCAAGGAAAGCTATATATGTATATTTTTTTAACAAAAAAGTATCTCCCCTTATATTCATGCTTTCTTCAATATACCAATATCTTTCCTTGGATACAATGGACTTTTTTCCTTTTATTATACGGAAAAAGGCTTATATTTTTATGTTTCTTTCTGTATAAAAGCGGCTAGCCCCTGAATCATGATCCGAAACAACCCCGTTTACTTATTAACCTTGTCAACACGGTCGATTCCAAAAGCTGCGTTGGCATTTTTGCATGGATGATAAAGTGAACTTTTTAATATAAATCCGTAAAACGATCATTGCATTTTCTTACTGCGTAAATTTATTTTTTAAACTCCGCTTTTAGCACATAAGAAACATCGAATACGTCCAGTTCATCCATATGCGCTTCCATATCTTCATAAAAGTCAGTCGTAGGTGAGTTTATCCCGGACTCTTCACTTGAATAACCGATGCTCGCCAAAACGACTTCTCTTTCATTCGCTTTTTTACTCTCTGAAAAAGTACCCCAAACAGTCGACATTTCTTTTAGATCGTTTATTTTTTCATCGACATGAGTAATCGAAGAAGAACCACTCTCATCTCCTACTCCAATATAAAAAACTTTCTCTTTGTTTTCAAAAGGTAATTTCGACTGTGTGAAAATTATAAAACCACTTTCAGCAATCATGGCCGTAATTTCAATAATGTTACGCTCTACTAATTGACCGAATTCGTATTTTTCTACCCATACAGAGACTTCTTCATATGTATGATCTACATGAAAGTCAAAAACAAATGACTGTTCCGTCATTGTAGATAAAATTGCATTTTCCCTTTCCGTTAACTTTGCAACGGTAATTTCATTTTTTGAGGAAGACGTATTTGTACACGCTACAATAAAAATAAGTATAAACAAAACGGTCGTAAAATAAATTTTCTTCATTTTTTACACTCCTACTGCGAACGATCTAGCTGTCGGTGTATTAGCGGTTAACATTTGTTTCGGGGTGCCTTCAAACAGCACATAACCACCTTCTGCACCGCCTTTCGGTCCTAGTTCAATAATCCAATCGCTCGCAGCTAAAAAATGTACATCGTGTTCAATGATGAGAACGGAGTTTCCATGATCGACGAGTCGTTGAAATAAGGCGAGCAACTTTTCTTTATCTTTTTGATGGAGTCCTAAAGACGGCTCATCTAAGACGTAAATGTTTCCTTTCTGTTGTAAGTGACTCGCCAGTTTTAATCGTTGTAGCTCCCCGCCACTTAATGTGTTCGTCGTCTGGCCAAGTGTTACATAGTCCATACCGACATCTCGTAATACGTCGATTCGTCGTTTTATTTTCGGTGAGTCGAAATAACGATCTAACTCCGCGATCGTTATATGTAAAATATCCGCGATCGTTAATCCTCGATAAGTATAGGACAATGCTTCTTTTGAATAGCGAGTTCCGTGGCACGCTTCGCACGTAACTGTAATTGGGTCAGCAAAGGCAACATCAGGCTGCAAAACTCCTTTTCCGTGACAAGCTGGGCAAGCCCCAATTGAATTAAAGCTAAACATACCCGGAGGTTGTCCCGTTTCCTTGGCGATCAACCGCCTTATATCATCCATTATCCCCATATACGTCGCCAGCGTCGATCGACTAGATATACCGATTTGATCTTGACTAACCCAAATAGCTTCCGGATATCGTTCTAAAAACTCTTCGAGCATGAGTGTACTTTTTCCCGAACCAGAGACGCCACAAATGGAAACGAGAACATGCTTCGGTATGTCGAGCGTAATATTTTTTAAATTATGACGTGTCGCGTTTTTTACATGAAAAAACGATGTACTTTCTCTAACTTGTTCCTGTACATTCACACTTTGCTTCCATTCTGTTTGGACTAAGGAATGACGCAGTCCCACTGGGGTACCTTGGTATACAACTCTTCCACCGTTTGCACCAGCATCAGGTCCCATTTCAATTACTTCATCAGCAATTTTTATAATCTCTCGTTCATGTTCAACGACAAGTACAGTATTATGTTGCTTTTTCAAACGTTGCATCATTTGAATTAAGAGCGGTACTTCCTCAGGATGCAAACCAGCACTCGGCTCATCGAAAATATATATTAAGTTGTTTAAACTACTCCCTAAATGGCGGGCAATTTTTACCCGTTGTGCTTCACCCCCGGATAACGTGCCCATTTTCCGGGATAAACTAATGTAACCTAAACCGAGTTCGATTAACTGTTCGATCGATGGAATCATTTGCTCGGC
>DATGRY010000019.1:0-8656 GCA_035303165.1 Pseudogracilibacillus sp. | reverse complement strand
CGAAATGAGTAGCATTTGAACGGTTTCCGTAATTCTGCATTAAGTCCGGGAGTCTCATTTAGCGGTTTTCACAAAATTGTGGAGGGATGGGCACGGAATTTGAAAGCATAATACTATTTTTCCAAAACTATAAAGGGAAACAAACAGCCAATCTTTCAAATTCATGTAAAGTAAACCTAAATGGCCAAAATCGTAATCACGGTATTCTTAAGAACATTTCAGTCTGTAACAGAAAATAACCCCCCTTTTAATCTCGCGTAGCTTAACCTAGGTAATATCCTACAGTTTAGGTGAATTGCTACGTTTGGAAAGGGGGTTTTCGAAAACAAATATATTCTTCCGTTAACTTAAAGGCACAGTTTCTGCAACGGGGCAGCAACCTAAAATATATTTCCCACACTAACTGATTGGTCCGATAACCATACTTCTGGACCTAAACATTTTACTGGAGATAAACATATTTCCTGTACCGAGCTAGTAAGCTGGTAAGTACAGCTCCCGCACCTGCACGGTTACCAGGTAAGTACAGCTCCTCCACCTGCAAAGTAACCCGGTAAGCATATTTCCCGCACAAACACGGTTAAGCTTTTTTAAGCACAGCTCCTCCACTAGCTTGGTAACCTATGATTCACATTTTTCGTACCGGCTTCATGAATCTAATAAGCGTCCTAACTGCACCGACATATTCACCGGAAAAAACACACTTTCTTTACCGATTCAAAAACTAATTTTAAATCGATCGATAAATCGCGAGCGAAGCAATTCGCCTTTCTTAAGTATCGAATGAATACAGTTTTGTTTACAAATCAACCGTCGCAACGTGATCGAACCCGTCCATCGCACGGACTTGTTCTAACTCATCATCTGTAAGCGGACGATCAATCGTTAGCATCATGATCGCTTTTCCACCGATTTGCTCACGACCAACTTGCATCGTCGCAATGTTGACGTCGTTTTCTGCTAACAAGTTTCCGACGCGACCGATCGCACCTGGCTGGTCCACATGGTGAACTAAGACGAGATGTCCTTCTGGCACGACGTCCATACTGTAGTCATCGATTTTTACGATGCGAGCGCCAAGCCCGTTCAACAACGTCCCAGAAACTTTGCGTGTCGTCGACTTCGTCTCAATTTCAACCGTAATTAAGTTCGTAAAGCCGCGCGCTGCTGCAGATTTTTTCTCATGAATTTGAATTCCTTTACGCTCGGCCAAGTATGATGCGTTTACGTTGTTTACGTGAATGCCTAAATAACGGCTTAACAATCCTTTTAACGTATTTTGCGTTAGCGGCGCGATCTCTAAAGCCGTCAAGTCACCTGCGTAATGAATCGTAATTTCTTCGATCGGTTCTTCTGCTAAATGAGCGAGGAAGAGACCAATTTTTTCAGACAAGTCAAAGTATGGTTCAATTTTACGCATAACTTCCCGAGGAACAGATGGGATGTTTACCGGGTTACGTGCAAGACCACCTGATAAAATACGGACGACATCGTGACTTACGTCGATCGCAACGTTCTCTTGCGCTTCGACCGTACTTGCCCCCAAGTGCGGTGTTGCAATTACTTCTTTTAACTCTAACACTTTATGGTCGACAGCAGGTTCTTCTTCGAATACATCGAGTGCTGCCCCGGCTACTTTTCCGCTTACGATTGCATCGTATAAATCATCTTCGTTAATAATTCCACCACGGGCACAGTTAACGATACGGACGCCATCTTTCATTTTCGCAAAAGCGTCTTTATTTATAATGTGACGCGTTTCTTTTAATAAAGGAGTGTGCACCGTAATAAAATCTGCCGCTTCTAACACTTCATCAATCGTGCCATACTCAATGCCCATCTTTTCCGCTTTTTCTTTCGAGAAAAACGGATCGTATGCGATCACATTCATCCGCTGCCCTTTCGCACGGCGTGCTACTTCAGATCCAATACGACCTAAGCCGACAATTCCGAGCGTTTTATCGCGTAACTCGACACCGATGTATGACTTTCGATCCCACTCTCTATTTTTTAACGATAAATACGCTTGTGGAATATTACGCGCAAGTGCCATAATCATCGCCATCGTATGTTCCGCAGCAGAGTTCGTGTTACCGTCCGGCGCGTTCACGACGACGATTCCGTTTTCTGTCGCCGCTTCTAAATCGATATTATCAACTCCGACTCCTGCACGGCCAATCACTTTTAAGTTATGACCTTTTTCAATAACCTTTCGTGTCACTTGCGTTTGACTGCGAACGAGTAATCCGTCGTACTCATCGATTATCGTGAGCAACTCTTCCTCAGAAAGGCCCGTCTTTATATCGATATCGATATTGTCAGCCTCCCGTAGCGGAAAAATTCCATCTTCGCTTAGTGGGTCACTAATTAATATTTTAAACATGATGATCTTTTCCTCCTCATTGTCTCATCATTTCCATTGTTAAAAGTTGATCGTTTTCGTATACATCTCGAACATATGTGTAACGTGTGGCAACGTAAAAGAGAAAATACAAAAACAAAAAACTTTTCGTCCCTCAACAATCGAAGGGGCGAAAAGTTACATTTACGCGGTACCACCCTTTTTCACTGCTCACTCATTCACAAACACTGAAGTAAGCAACCTTTCACATGTTTAACGCACATCATACGTACGAATCTACTTACATTTCAACTCGTCTATTCGAAAGTGCTATTCCTTATGCTGTAGCGCTAGTTCCCACCAACCACTAGCTCTCTGGATGCCCTTGGCATAAAGAACGTATCTTTCTCACTATATTTGTTAGCTATTTTATGATTTTATCATAGCAAATTCGTCTTAATTGTCAATATATTTACTCAACCATTTTTGACATGTTTTTGAATTTATGAAAGAGCGCCCTCTCAGGTGAAGCTACAGTTTTATAAAAACTGTCATGGCATCACGTTTGGAATAGATTACACGACTTGCGCGCCTAGTGTATTGGCAAAATGTCTCAACGCCCATTCATGGCCTTGTTCATTAAAGCTTGCGACGGCCTTTTCGTGTACGACGATCGAAAATCCTTTATTGTACGCATCGACGGCAGTGTGTAAAATACAAATGTCTGTACAAACACCGACGAGATGTACTTCTTCGATGTTGCGTTCACGTAGTTTTAATTCTAAATTCGTTCCAGCAAACGCGCTATATCTCGTCTTTTCAAAATAAAAAACATTTTCTGCACCTTTATATGATTCATACAGTTCTTTCAAACTGCCGTACAGCTCCATTCCTTTCGTACCGATAATATTGTGTGGCGGAAATAGTTTTGTTTCGGGATGGAGTTCGTCACCCTCCTCGTGGGCGTCAATGCCGAACGTGACGAAGTCCCCCGCTTCGAGAAACTCCTTCGTAATTTGCACGATATGTTGTTCGATCGCCTGTCCTGGTTCCCCGCAAGTGAGCTTTCCATCTTCCGCTACAAAATCGTACGTGTAATCAACATTAATTAATGCACGTTTCATTCTCGTTCCCCCTCATTTCTCTTCCGCTTCAATAGCTTTCACGGAACATTATAACAAGTTTAAACGTCATTGTCATGCCCACTGTCTTGTCACTTATATATTTCATTACATTCGATTGTAGGAATTTTTTCGACAAGAACATATAAAAAAGAGAGGGACATTTTTCGTGGCAGGAACAGATATATATCGTTAGCGAATGTTTTGTAGTAAGCAAACGTGTGTATACTTAGTGTAGTTTTCGCGGAAGTCTGGGCGTGATAAACCGCGCGGGACTTTTGCACCAAGCCAATACACGTATTCTATATTAGGGATTTTGTGATAAATCTTGCAGCGCAATCCGAGCGAAATCTTCACAGTAAGCCTAGGCATGCATCTTCTACGGGTTTTTGTGGAAAACATAGGTGCGTATACCTTGCGGAACTATCTTGATTAGCCAAGGCGTGAATACCTTGCGGAGTTTTTGTCGTAAGTTTGGACTTATATCGTCTTTGACCATTCTTGCGTTAAACTTGTGCAAACACTTTTAACGTGAGACGATTCTTGCGATCAACTAGCACAAACGTTTTTAACGCGAGACAACCTTACGTTAAACTTGCAGAAATATTGTTAACGTGAGACGGTCTTACGTTCATCTTGCAGAAACATTCTTAACGCTAGATGATCTTGCGTTAAACATGCACGAGTACTCTTAACGCGAGACGATTCCTACGTTAAATTTACACAAACACTCTTAACGCAAGACGGATCTTACGTTAAACTTGTACGAACACCTTTAACGCGAGCCGATCCCTACGTTAAACTTATACAAACGTTTTTAACGCAAGCGATGTTCCCCGCGATCTGAAAAAATGTTTCCATAACAAAAATGTAGAAAATTAAAAGAAATAGTAAGAAAGCGGTTGCATACCTCGTCCACATTCGTTTATAGTTGAATTTACTTACATGTGGAAGGGGGGATGGAGTAATGGCTGACTGGTTAACGACATTGCATACGGATACGCCACAGGAGGGGTTCGAACTAGCGATCACACTTGCACGAAAAGGTGTCGCTTATACCCAACCGGATGCAGAAGTGCGCGATAAACTTCGCCCGGCGTATGCAGAACATGCAGATAGTTTAACAGCCGCATCTCACGTCATCGCGACTCACTTTCAAACGATCGCTGCCGCGAATAATTATTGGAAATAAGTTGCGAAAAGTATATCTTTTCGCTTACATGATAAAAAGACTTCCGCTTCCATAAGCGAAAGTCTTTTTTAGCGCATATTTATGACGTACGACATTTCGAACGACTCTCCAAAACATAGGGTATGTTGCAGTTTTATGACGTACGAAATTTCGAACGACTTTCCCAAACATAGGGTATGTTGCAGTTTTATAACGATATACATTGCCTGTTGCGTAGGCACCGTTCGCTAAAATATAATTGCAAGAATAAAGAAGACGATCATACATAATAGTAAGCCGACTTTAACGACGATACCACTTAGAAAACCGGCAAGTGCTCCTAATGCCGCATACCATGCTCGTTGAAAATCGGGCTTCGTAAACATTTCCACGAGAAAGACGAGGAGAAACGGCACGACGATAATACCGAGTGGTGGGATGACGAACATCCCGACGATTACACCGATGATAGCGAATATTTCGCTCACTTTACTACCGCCGTATTTTTTGACGAAGTAGCGGTTTGTAAATAGATCGGCTAATAAGAGGGCAATCGTAATTCCGCTAATGAGTAGCCAGAAAAAGAACGAAAGCGCCTCACGATCGAGTGTGAAATGATATAAGATGAAACTTGCTAAAACAAAAAGTACCGAAGGAATAATGGGAACAACTACCCCAACGATACCGACAATCCACAATATGACAATACAAATCCAAATAAATATATTCATCAAGCTCGTCCTTTTTAACTCGCCTCTCTACGAAAGAGTGTCGATAATTTCATTTCTTCTTTATTTAAAATGCGTCTGAAGTTTTCCGTATGTTTCACTAAAAATAAAACGGTTAATAAAAATGCGACGTACGTCGTACCTCCACCGAACGTATAAGCGGTATATATAATAAAAGATAAATAAAGGACGAATGTGCCGATGACGAAGTAATTTGTCATGAATGCAAAAATTAATAAAATAAATAGTCCAGTAACAGCAAACTTCCAATCGAAATAAAGTAAAATCCCAAAAAGTGACGCGGTCCCTTTTCCACCTTTAAAACTCATGGTAATCGGATAATTATGCCCAACGACAACTGCCATCGCATTGACGTACAACAACAGAACAGCCGTTTCAAACATGACGTTATAATAACTTAAAATAAATGCGGTAATTGCAAGAGATAACGTCGCTTTTATGACATCGATGAATGCGACGATGAAACCGTAACGCCAACCGAGGACGAGGGTCGTATTCGTAGCACCAGCATTTTTCATCCCACTTTGTTTTATATTAATTTGTTTAAATTTCCCGATAATTTGTGAACCGTTAATACAACCGACTAAATAACCGATCATAACGATGACGATAAATAGGTACATCGTGTTGTCCTCCTCTCCCTTATATTTGCTCTAAATATGCCGCAACGGAGATCGGAACTACATAGCGAAAACAGCAAGATGTTTTACTAAACGAAACCGACCTGATGCCCATACGTACTTTATAAAACTGTATAAACACTATTGTAATGTATGGCGTTTGCAATATGTCCCGCCATTTCTTCACGTTAGCATGTACGAGTACTCTTTTACCGTTTCCACATACTCATACGTTATCGACGTTTCTATCCATCAATACTCCTTGATGTTTCCTTACATCGCTACATTTACCATGTTACGATACGCCATATACTTTCTTAGGATTATGACCTTTCTTTGCAAAACGCCTCTTCTTTTTCACTATGTTCCACATCTTCTCCGATGATTCGCACTTCGCGCTCTAACTTCACACCGAACTTTTCTTCCACTACTTTTTGCACGTGTTCGATTAATGCGATGTAATCGTTCGCCGTTGCATTTCCTTTATTGACGATAAATCCGGCATGTTTGAGCGATACTTGTGCACCTCCAATTTGCACACCTTGCAGTCCACTATCTTGAATTAGTTTTCCTGCAAAATGTCCCGGAGGACGTTTAAATACACTACCACAAGTCGGATATTCGAGCGGTTGTTTCGATTCGCGTTTATTCGTAAGATCGTCCATCACTGCTTTAATCGCATCGTAATCGCCTTCTTCAAGTTGAAACGTCGCTTCTAAAACGACGTAACGGTTATCTGGTATATTGCTCGTACGGTACGATAACGCTAAATCTTCGGCAGCGATACGCTTTATTTCACCGAAACGATCGACGACGAGTGCACTTTCTAACACATCTTTAATTTCTCCACCGTATGCACCAGCGTTCATAAAGAGTGCTCCGCCGACAGAACCAGGAATGCCACAGGCAAACTCTAAGCCTGTCAAATGCGCTTTAAGTGCTGCCTTTGATACATCAGCAATTAATGCACCACTTTGGGCAACGAGTGTCGTATCGGTAACTTGAATATTCGTCAAGCTGCCTAAATACATAACGATTCCACGAATGCCACCGTCGCGAATAATTAAATTTGAACCGTTTCCGAGTAATGTAAAAGGCACGTTATGTTCATGTACGAATTTGACGATTTGTCGTACGTGTTCATACGTTTCAGGTGTAACGAAATAATCGGCATTGCCTCCGAGTCGTGTATACGTATGATTTTTTAATGACTTATTTCTTTCAATATTTTTATGCGAAACGAGACGAACTAACTCGTTATATATATCCAACATTATCCATCCTTATCTATCTTGATGCACACTTTCCCAATATAAAAAACGTTAACTATACCTATTATATTAAATTATTCATTTTTTGTCCTCGTTTTTTCTATAAAAGGTTCGTAATTTTATGGAATTCGGGTTTGCGATCGGAAAATGTCGCAACGTACGAAAAACCGAGTGACTGGAGTAACTCATACGTTTCTTTAATTCGATGGCCAATTTGATACGGTTCGTGTGCATCAGAACCGACCGTAATAATTTCACCGCCACAATCTTTATACAGTTTTAACATATCTGTACTCGGCATACCACTTCCTAAGCCGTACGCAAAGCCCGATGTATTCACTTCGATTCCTTTTCCATCTTCAATAACCGTTTTTAGAATCGGCTCGATTAATTCGTGAAAATTGCGGTCGGTATCGAGTTTTTTATACCGTTTTACGAGATCGAGGTGCCCTAATATACTATATTGCTTAAACTGTTTAATACATTCGTGAAATTCCGTAAAATAAATTTCGTACGCTTCTTCCGGTGTGCGTCCCTCGAAAAAGTCACCACGGTGCAAGTTTTTCCCGTCTGTTGCGTGCATCGAACAGATGATAAAATCGAACTGTTCCTCGTTCGCTAACACTTCACAGTCATCCAATACGTGCGGTTGTACACCAATTTCGACGCCTTTTTTCACCGTAATAGAATCGGCATATTTATCCTGGAGCTCCTTAATTTTTTTATCATACACTACGACGTCCAAATCGAACGTAATCGTCGGATCCGGATAGTCGTAGTCGACGTGTTCGGTAAAACAAATTTCCTGAAATCCTTTTTCAATCGCTTTTTCAATCATTGCTTCCATTGGGGCATCACTATCTGCTGAGAAATTTGTATGCATATGGTAATCAAACATTTTTCTATAATACCTCCTACTTTTCATTGACATTCGTTTTGATTATACTTACAATATATAATCAAGTTTTACTTTAGTATAGTAAAGTAGTAAAGTGGTAAATTCGAAAGGAGATTTCCTTTAAATGTATGTCTATCATAACATAGAAACAGACCAGATGATGAGTGTGAGCGATACCTATTTACGGCAGGCGATTATTCAACGGATGAAAAAACGTTTCCAAACGTACGGATATGATGAAATTTTAACGTCTGTCTTTGAGCAGTACGATCTATATGCGAAAATGAACGGTACGGTAAATCATAAACAGATGATAAAAACGATTGACAATACAGGTGAAGTACTCGTGTTACGCCCTGATGTGACGATTCCGCTTACGCAACAGTTGGCGAAACATAACAAGGAAATAACAGAACATATTCGTTATTTTTACGTACTCGACGTCTTTCGCCAAGAACAGGAAACGAATAAATATCGTGAAAGTA